>NZ_JAYGIL010000009.1:0-196962 GCF_034931025.1 Arcicella gelida
CCCAACAATTTTATAATTTCGTCTTTGATGATTTGTTTCATCCTTAAAGGCTGGTTTGATGCGTGGTAGCTCAAAGTTCAGCCTTTTTGTTTTCAGAAACAAAATCTTCGGGTAGAGTAATATACAGCTATAAGAAATAATCAAATTTTTGACTTTATGTCCATAACCCCAAATGAAAATTTCTATTTTCAACATTATGAATTTTAATAATGCTAAAATTCTATCAAATGTTTGATAATGACTTTTATAGTATTCGGTCTCACCTAAAATTACAGATTTTAAGTCTCCAATTTCTGATTCAATTTCAATATCTAAAAAATGGTCAGCCTCACTTTGCATTCCTATATTTTGAAAATTAATTTTTAAATTAGTTGCTAATTTCTTTTTTAAATTTGATTCATTAGGTAATGCTGCACTTATCTCACGTACAGGTAAAATACAGTTTTGAAATCTACAATGCTGAAAGTTGCAGTTAATAAATTTTATATTATCAAAATTACAGTTTATAGATTGAGAACCAGTGAAGTCTATGTTTTCAAATATAACACCTCTTGCATAAAAGTTTTCATAAGTGCAATGTTTAAAATCACAGTGTGAAAATTTTAAGTTCAAAAAACTAATATTATAGAAAGTTGCAAAATGTAAGTATTTTTGAGTTATTATTTTTGTTGAGTGATTTTTAGAATTTATGTCACTTTGTTGAATAAATAATAAATCATATTTTCTATCATTTTCGGTATCTGGTACAAATAAGGAATCTATCTTTTCTATTTTCATAACATATAAATACTAAATTTTCTCATTTTTTCATTTAAAGTTTGATATTAGACGTAGCGTTTATCAAAAATAACTATTTAATATTGCATATTTTTGTCCCTATTAAATCTTTATACACTACGAAAATGATTAACAACATTTTTGCTACTCAAAATCAAACCAATTAATTTAAAATCATTAAATTTCATCATATATCAGAGTATATCATGTTTGTCAGTGCTATAAAAACATTGCTAGCAACTGAAAGAGAAACTATTTATATAACTTATTAAACTATGAAAAGATTACTCTTAGTAAAATATCGTTTTTATACCCTAACACTATCAGTATTGGTTGTGTGGATGTTTTTTTTTGATGATAATAATGTGTTTACTCAGATTAAAATGTATCGTGAATTAAGCCGATTGGAAGATGAAACTGCTTATTATGCTGAGAAATTAAAAGAAGTAGAAAAAGAAAAAGTAGAAGTAATGGGAAGCCCGAGTTTGATTGAAAAATTTGCTCGTGAAAAGTACTTGATGAAAAAGCCCAATGAAGAGATTTTTGTGATTGTCGATGAAGACAATCTACCAATAGAGAAGTAAATCTTTTCAAAATAAATGCAAATGAGCCTGTAATACTAAGCTGTTTTACAGGTTTTTTTGTGAAATTTGTATTCCAGCTTTATTTTACACAATTCTTAGTTTGGATTAAACATTGAATTGTTATCGTTAAAAATGATGTTAAAAATCTTATTTGTTTGTACTGGTAATATTTGTCGTTCGCCTATTGCGGAGGAAACTTTTAGAAGAGCCGTAAAAGCCCGTGGTTTACAGCGTGTTGTTCAGTGTGACTCTGCTGCTACTCATGCTTATCATATCGGAGATTTACCCGACCCTCGTACTCGTAAAAATGCAGAGTCGCATGGTTTGAAACTTACTCATCACTGTAGAAAACTTTCTGGAGAAGATTTTTCTGTTTTTGACTATATCGTTGCGATGGACAACTATAATATCGAAAATATCCAAACCATTAGTGCTAGGTCTATCGGGATAAAACAACCCGAAGAGAATTGTTTTTTATACAGAAGATTCGACTCAACAACTCCTAATAAAGTAATGGAAGTGCCAGACCCTTATTATGGAAATTCTGATAATTTTGAAGAAGTTTACCAGATTGTGAATCGTTGTGCAGATACTTTTTTAGATTTTTTAATTGATAAACATCATTTGTAGATGAAAGGATTAATCTTAATATTACTGATATTAATTTCAAGTGAGATTTTAGCACAATCTTATCAAGAAAGTATCGTAAAACATCGAGAGCATTATAAAAATGAGTTTTTGGAAAGTGGAAATAGTCCATTGAAAAAGGCAGATTTAGCTTTTCTTCGTTTTTATGAACCTGATGAAAACTTCAAAGTAAACTGCACTTTCAAAAAATCTGATAACGTTAGTCCATTTAAGATGATGACTTCTTCTGGAAAAAAGAAAGAATATTATAAATATGGAATACTCTCTTTTCAGTTGCAAGGACAAACTGTTGAATTGAATGTTTATAGAAGTATAGATTTGATGTCGATAGCCAAGTACAAAAATTACTTATTCATTCCATTCAAAGATGTCACAAATGGCAAAGATACTTATGGTGGAGGACGATATTTAGAACTTGAAACTACCGATATTCAAAATGATAGCGTAATTTTAGACTTCAATAAAGCATACAATCCTTACTGTGCTTTCAGTAATGGATATTCTTGCCCGATTCCTCCTAAAGAAAATCACTTAACGGTGTCTATTGAAGCAGGAGAGAAGAATTTTGGTAAAGAACATAAGTAAGAGTTATGAATGATGAGTTAGGTCTGTAAGAAGGATTTAACAAGTCTAAACCTTCGTACAAATAAAATGATGAGTTATGAATTTAAAATATTGATAAATAGCATTTTAATGCTCAGAAACCTCTTATTTTCAGAAGTTCATTAAAAAATTAAAGCTTAAAGCTTATAGCTTAAAGCCAATTGCTAAATACTAATAAAACAAATCAAGCAATACACGTGGACAAAAAAGTAATTTTAATCATCCTTGACGGTTGGGGAATAGCTCAGAAGGGTTATGAAGACCGTTCGGCAATCATTGCAGCCAGAACACCATTTTATGATTCTATTTTGGCGAATAATCCAAACAGTACTTTAGTTACTTTCGGCCCAGAAGTGGGTTTGCCAGAAGGTCAGTTTGGTAATTCAGAGGTTGGTCACATGAATTTAGGGGCTGGTCGTACTGTAAAACAAAGTTTGGTTCGCTTAAATGATGCAATTGAACAAGATACTCTTCGTCATGAACCAGTTTTAGTGAAAGCGATTAAGTATGCTAAAAATAATAACAAGCCTTTCCATTTGATGGGTTTAGTGTCAGACGGTGGTGTACACGCACATATCAATCACGTAAAAGCATTGTGTAATGTATTAAAAGATAATGGTTTAGATAAAGTGTATATCCATGCTTTTACAGATGGACGTGATACTGACCCTAAATCAGGAAAAGGATATATTGAAGATTTATCTTCTTTCTTAGTTACTTCCGTGGGTAAAATTGCAAGTGTAACGGGTCGTTATTTTGCAATGGACAGAGATAATCGTTGGGAACGTATTCAAAAAGCTTACGACGTAATGGTTAAAGGAATCGGAACTGAAACAGAAGATGTTTTGGCTTCAATTGCTGCTTCTTATGAAGCTGGAGTAACTGACGAATTCATCGAACCGCTTTTAGTAACAGAAAACGGAAAACCAGTTGCTACTATCGAAGAAGGTGATGTTGTATTATGTTTCAATTATCGTACAGACCGTCCGCAGGAAATCACTAAGGCTTTAACGCAACAAGATTTCCCTGAAAATGGTATGAAGAAATTGGATATTCAGTATTATACTTTAACGAATTATAATAAGTCTTTTGTTGGAGTAAATGTAATTTTTGATGACAGTAATTTACCAGCGACTTTAGGTGAAGTATTATCTGAAGCTGGTAAAAAACAAATCAGAATTGCAGAAACAGAGAAATACCCACACGTTACTTTCTTCTTCTCTGGCGGTCGTAATGAAGAGTTTGAAGGTGAAAGTCGTATTTTATGTAATTCTCCGAAAGTGGCTACTTACGATTTACAACCAGAAATGTCTGTATATGAAGTACGTGATAGCTTAGTACCAGCATTGACAGAAGAAAAAGCTGATTTCGTTTGTTTGAATTTTGCTAACCCTGATATGGTTGGTCATACTGGAGATTTTCAAGCAGTAATTGATGCTTGTGAAGCAGTAGATCAATCATTAGAAGCTGTTGTTAATGCTGGTGTTGAACATGGTTATTCTGTAATCGTATTAGCTGACCACGGAAATGCTGATTATATGATTAACGACGACGGTTCGCCAAATACACAACATAGCTTAAATCTTGTACCTTGTATTTTGATTGACAAAGATAAAAAGGCAATCAAAAATGGTAAATTAGGTGACATCGCTCCAACTATTTTGGATTTGATGGGAGTTGAAAAACCTGCTATCATGACGGGAGTAAGCTTAGTATAGCATTCAATTACGAGTATTATCTCGTGTAAAAATAAAAAGGTCAGGTTTTTTAAAACCTGACCTTTTTCTATACTCTTTTTAAAATATCACTCCTTAAAATAAAATATTTTAAGGTAATGGAATAATCAATTTCTCGCCTCTTTCAGTTATATCTTTTGTCTTTTTATTAGCATCCATGATTGCTTGCTTGCTAACGCCATATTTCTGAGCAACTACTCTTAGAATATCACCTGGTCCCACGGTATGAATCGCTTTTACTTTCACATTCAGTTTAGTAATACCAACTTTAATACCTTCAGGTTTTACATCAGGATTAAGCGTTTGTAAAGCAGCTTTACTGATATGATAACGATTAGCAATGCCATAAAAAGTTTCTCCAGCTTGTACTGTATGTACAAAGGTTGTTCCCTTTAAAGGTACTTCCGCAGTTTTCTTTTCAGTTTTGGCTACTTCTTCAACCTTTTTGGTTTCTTCTTTTTTCTTCTCTGCTACTTTTTCTTCTTGAGCTTTTTTGTCTTGCTTTTCTTCTTCATCAACTGTTGTTGATGCTTTTTTATTTTCTTTCTCTGCACCTTCTTCTGGCATTTCCGTAGTTGGGGCAGTTACAAGGTCAGCATCTTCTTGTCCTTTCATCGCATCAGATTTTGGCGGAGTACTTAGAACAACTTCTGTTTTGGTGGTATCATCACTCATCGACTGCCAACCAACATAAAGCAAAGCAATTACCAATGCCACTAATACCAAAAGGGTAATCATGGGAATGTTTGAATTTTCTTCTGCTGGGCGAGGATTACGATAGTCTTCCATATTTCGTAAGGATTGGTGAGGTTTGTTTAGAAAGAAAACAGTTTTCGATTATTAAAATTATAAAAATCTCAAAAACTATTATTTATTTCCTTTCAATTCTGTAACCATTTCTGCAACTTTTTCGCTAAGTTCTGCTTTATAGTTTTGCAATTTAGTAGCAATTTCCTGATTTTCAATACCCAACATTTGAATTGCCAATATTCCCGCATTTTTAGCACCATTCAATGCTACAGTAGCTACTGGAACACCAGAAGGCATTTGTAAGATTGAAAGTACTGAATCCCAACCATCAATTGAGTTTGAAGATTTTACAGGTACTCCAATTACTGGAAGTGTTGTGATAGAAGCAACCATACCCGGTAAATGTGCTGCGCCGCCTGCACCAGCAATGATTACTTTGATTCCTTTTTCTCTGGCTGTATTGGCATAATCAACCATTTTCAAAGGTGTTCTATGTGCCGACACGATGTCTATTTCATACGCTACGCCAAATTGTTTACAAACGTCGGCAGCTTCTTGCATGACTTTGATGTCTGAAATACTGCCCATGATGATTCCTACCATTATCTACTTACTAATTAAATTGCGTTAAATGAATACAAATTTAGGGCTAAAAATCGAAAAAGCCTCTATTTCAAATGGAGTAGAGGCTTTTTCGGGTATTCTTTTATATTACTTATTCTTACTGAAATAAAATCATGAAGCCTAAGCAATTACCTTTAGCTTTTCTTTCACAATATTTACTTTCTCTTTTAATGATTCTAAGTTTTCATCAACTACAGTAACGTGTCCCATTTTTCGGAAAGGTTTCGTGATTTTCTTGCCGTATAAAAATGGATAAACACCTGCTATTGCCAAAGCTTCGTTCATGCCCACATACTTTGCTTCACCAGTGTAACCGTCTTCACCCAAAAGATTCACCATAGCTGCTTTTGAATGTGCTGTAGTATCACCCAATGGTAAGCCTAAAACCGCTCTAAGATGTTGTTCAAACTGTGAAGTATGATTTGCTCTGATGGTATGATGTCCGCTGTTGTGTGTGCGTGGAGCAACTTCATTGATAAGTATCTTACCATCTTTCGTCAAAAACATTTCTACGGCTAAAAGCCCAACGATACCAAGTTTCTCAGCTGTTTCAATCGCAATTTGTTTGGCTTCTTCATGAATTGTTGAGTTTACATCAGCTGGTGCAAATAAATATTCAACTAAATTATATACAGGATGAAACACACATTCTACCGTCGGGAAGGTTTTTATTTCGCCATGCTCATTTCTAGCAACGATTACGGCAATTTCTTTATCGAAATCAATTGCTTTTTCTAATAAACTTGGTTCAGTAAAAGCTAAAGGCAAATCAATTTCAGAACTTAGCTTTTGTACGCCTCTGCCATCATAACCGCCTTTTCCTAATTTGTTGAAAGCAGGTAAGAAATCAAGATGTTTACTGATGTCTTCTACAGAATCGGTCAAGATAAAATCAGAAGTAGGCAGATTGTTATCTAAGTAAAACTGTTTTTGAACACGTTTATCTTGAATGATTTCTAATACTTCTGGTTGAGGAAATACTTTTTTCCCTTCTGAACGAAGTTTCTTTAAAGCTTCTAAATTAACGTTTTCAATTTCGATGGTAATTACTTCACAATCTTGTCCGAATTGATAAACAGTATCATAATCAAGAAAAGAACCCACTACAAATTCTGGTGCAATCTTAGCACAAGGAGCATCTGGGTCTGGGTCAAGTGCTTTTACATGAATATCTAAATCAATAGCAGCTTGGAGTAACATTCTTCCTAATTGTCCGCCACCTAATAAACCTAATTTGAAATTTTTAGAAAACATTTTTTATCGGGGTAAATGATTGGAGCTATAAGATTCTTTGACTTTAGGGTTTTGTTATTGTAAGGCATTAAGATTAATTCAAAATGCTTCTATATTTAGCCCTAGATTTCAATGTTGGTAAAAAGTATTTACTCCTTAAAGACTCTTCTATTTTAAATTTTTATCAAAATTACGTTGAAATCTGTAAACCTTAGTAAATTTGTATATCCTAAATAAATTAGAATAGAAATTTAGGAGAAAATATTCATGAAAAATTCAATAAACCTTCGTTTTGGTGTTTTAGTTGCTATCATTTTGGTTGCTACTGCCTTTCGTTTTTTAGCGGTGATTGCACCAACTTTATCCAACTTTTCGCCAGTAGGAACAATCGCATTGTTCGGAGGGGCTTATTTTACCAAGAAACAGTGGGCTTTTATTATACCAATGGCTGCTTTGTGGTTATCTAATTTGGTGTTGAACAATGTTTTTTACACACAATGGTATCCTACTTTTTCATTTGGTTTTGACTCAGGCACTTTCTTTTGTTTTGCTTTGGTAGTAGCGATAGGCATCCTTACGCTAAAGAAAGTAACAGTTACAAGCCTACTTACCGCTAATTTATTAGGCACAGTTGTATTCTTTGTAGTGTCTAACTTTTTAGTTTGGACTGGCGGTAAAATGTATCCACAAACTTTTGAAGGTTTAATGTCATGTTATACAATGGCTTTACCTTTCTTGAAAAATACATTGACGAGTAATTTAGTTTTCTCAGCCATCATGTTTGGTGCTTTTGAATATGCAAAATCAACTTCTAAGGTTTTACAATTGCAATAAGAGATTTAAGAAATCAATCATATTTGAAATAGTGTAGGCAAAACCTACACTATTTTTTTTGTGTCTATTGCTGGAATTTATGCTAATTGGCTAATATTTAACTCCGTAAATATTGATATACCACCAATAAATGCTTTTTCATTATTGATAAAACCCTGTTCTTCTATGGGTAGAAAGTATATTTTTCATCCTTGAAAAATTATTTTGTAGGGTAGAAAAAAACATTTTCACCCTTGAAAAACTATTTTGTAAGGTAGAAAAAAACATTTTCACCCTTGAAAAACTATTTTGTAAGGTAGAAAAAAATATTTTCACCCTTGAAAAATTATTTTGTAGGGTAGAAAAAAACATTTTCACCCTTGAAAAACTATTTTGTAAGGTAGAAAAAAATATTTTCACCCTTGAAAAACTTCTTCATTCGTCAGAAGCGATTCCTCAATCGCTCATTACAAATAGTGGATAGGCATTTTAAAAAGTGGTATAGGCATAAAAAAATAACAGATGACTTGAATCAAATTCATGTCATCTGTTAAAATATTATTCACAAGCCATTGTTGGTTTATCAACAGAATGGCTGATTATGCTTCAATGTCAACAATCTTGGCAATATGTTTCCAGAAAGAAGGATATGATTTTACCACTACATCTGGTTCTTCAATCGTAATGTCTGAAACCAAGGCTAAAGGAGCAAAAGCCATAGCCATACGGTGGTCATCATAAGTATGAATAGCCGTATCTGCTTTAATGGCTTCTCCGCTTGCAGTTAACAAATATTTATGATTTTTTTCTGTTTCGACTAAACTTCCACCAATTTTTGCTAGTTCAGTTTGTAAAGCATAGATACGGTCGGTTTCTTTTACTTTTAAAGATTCCACGCCTGTTAATGTAAGTGGAATGTTTTTAGCCGCCGCCACAACGCAAACTGTTTGAGCTAAGTCAGGACAATTGGTAAAATCCCAAGCTAAAGAAGCTTCCGCAGGAATTTTAGTCAATTTAAAACCACGACCAGTATATTCAGATTTCACGCCTAAGTGACTCATGATGTCAGTAATCACAGAGTCGCCTTGTAATGAATTTTCTTTTAAGCCTAATAGTTCTAATTCAGCATCTTCAAACTCAGAAAGTGCAACCATCGAAAACCAATAACTCGCCCCAGACCAATCTGATTCAATAGCATAAGGAATTACTTCATATTGCTGTGCAGGCACAGTAATCGTCATGTTTCCCCAATCAGGAGTAACCGTAATACCAAAACTTTTCATTTGTTGAATCGTCATTTCGATATATGGCTTAGAGCCTAAATCACCAGTAATGGTTAAAATAAGTCCTTCTGGCAATAAAGGGGCAATCATCAAAATAGCAGAAATGTATTGCGAAGAAACATCGCCTCTGATAGATAAATTGTTATTTCCAGAGAAATTAAAACCATTCAATTGCAAAGGCGGATAACCTTCTTTATTGATATAGTCGATATCAGCACCCAAAGAACGAAGGGCATCTACCAAAATTCCAATCGGACGCTCGCACATTCTAGGAGTACCCGTCATCGTCTTTTGCTGACCTGTTACCGAGAAATAAGCAGTCAAGAAACGCATAGTAGTTCCAGCATCAATCACATCAGCGATGGCATCATCAGAAGCCAACAAACGCATCATTGTTTGCGTATCACGAGCTTCGGCAAGGTTCGATAAATTATCTTTTCCCTTAGCCAAGGCATTGATAATCAAAGCACGATTAGATTCTGATTTAGAAGAAGGCAATGGTATTTCCGTTTGGAAAGATTTCTGTACTTTGGGAAGGAATAGCTTTTTCAATGTGTGATTTCGGATTTATTTTCGGGAAAAAACACTCCCGATATACTTCTCTGATTCGTTTTTGGGATTTAAAGAATACAAAGATAAGGGAAAAGCTTGAAAATAGACTTAATAACAGGGCTTTACAGCTTACAAAAAGGAGGAATAAAATGAGGAGATGGTTTTAGAAGAGTTTTTCAAAAGAAAGATGAAACAATAAATTGTTGTTGTCTTACAATTTTAAATCTTTACCTAATTCAATTTTTCGTGTAGAGGAATAGGAATTTGTTTTATCGTGGCAAATACTTGTTTCTCATTGATATTTATTCAAATAATACTTGTAGTGGTAACCTTTACGGTTACCGTTTCTGGTTACTTTCGAACGGTAACCGCAAATTTTCAGGAACTTGACACTGTTTATCTTTTGGAGTATGATAAGTTACCGTTTCTGGTTACTTTCGAACGGTAACCGCAAGGGTTACCGCTACAGGTTTTTATAATGGTTAAATGCTAATCTTTACGGTTACCGTTTTCTTATTACTATTACTGTCGAATGGTAACCGAAAGGGTTCTACACCCTAGAAAAATTAGTTTAAACCTGATAATTTTTGAGAACTTATTTAAAGTTTAACAATCTTTACAAAAGCTCATCATTTTCAACAATACTTTCTCTAAATCGTTCCTGATACATTTCAAGCAACTGTTCCAGTTGCCATGCAGTAATATCCAATTGTTGAATAGGAATTTCTTGAATTCTTCCATTATTGGTAAAAACCAAGGTTTCTGAATAATTATTTCCCTTCACTTCTGGGCGAATCTGTAAACCATGTACAAATGCCCAAGAAACAAAAGGTTGTCCAACCACTTGTATGCCATCTTGGCTAATAATGAGTTTAGCCTTCACCTTGATTTTTTCTAAATAATGATAAATCAAAAAAATGCTAGTGAGTAAACAGAAAGTACTTGATAAGTATTCTGTTCTAATCAAGAAATAGATAACATATAAAAACGTCCCTAAACCGCCCAAGAGTAATAAATGTTGGTCGGAGGGACGAGTATTAATGATTGAAATATGAGGAATATTATTGTTGTCAGCCATTTTAATTCAAACTTGGGTCGCTTGGATAATTAGCTAAAACTTTGAACGAGCCACCCATTTCTTTGAGAATTGTTCTCCAGAAATTTTCTGGGGGCGTATCAAAAATAACATCCGAAGTAGTACTTGAAACTATCCAAGAATCTTTTTTGAGTTCATTATCAAGTTGGTCTTCTTCCCAACCCGAATATCCAATAAAGCAACGAATATCTTTGGGCGATAAAACACCATTATTGAGGAGGCTCTTTACTTGTTGGAAATTTCCACCCCAAGTAACACCATCCATCAAGGTGATTCCCCCGTCGATAATATCAGGACGGCGATGCACATAGTGCAAAGTATTATGCTGAACGGGACCACCAACATAAAGTGGTACGTCAGGATAAATATTTTCTTCCAATACATCATCAAGATTTAGATTGGAAGTTTGGTTCAGAATCAGTCCGAAAGAGCCTTGGTTTGTCTCGTGTTCACAAATAAGTACAACACTTCGATTGAAATTTGGGTCCTTAAGAAAAGGTTCTGAAATGAGTATAGAGCCTTTTGTGATGTTTTTCATGGTAGGTATTTAAAGGATTATTGGTGAATTAAGCGATATTTATAAATCTTTGCAAGAATATACACTACGAAAAGCGAATCGGTCAGTAATAATATAGATTATATGCTATGGAGCTTTTAAAGAAGTTTAACTAAAAATACAATGCAAAAGCTAAATCTCCAAACGACTTACTTACTTTTAGGGTCAAATTTGGGAAACAGAGCCGAAATTCTGGAAAATGCCATCCAATTAATAGCCATTAAGATTGGATTGATTACCAAACGGTCAAAATTCTATGAAACTACACCTTGGGGTGTGGAAAACCAACCTAATTATTTAAACTTAGCCCTTGCCGTTGAAACAACACTAAGTTCAAAAGAATTGTTGCTACAAGCACAAATGATTGAGGAAATGTTAGGTAGAGTTCGCATCGAAAAATGGGGTGCAAGATTAATTGATATTGATATTATTTTTCATGGAAATCAAATTATTGATGAACCTTCGCTAACACTCCCACATACTTTGATGCAAGAAAGAAACTTTGTACTAGTGCCATTAGAAGAAATTGCAGCAGATTTTGTACATCCAATACTTCACAAAAGTGTTAAAGCATTATATAATGCTTGTCCAGATGTAGGTGAAGTAAAACCTTATTTTATCCCAACAGAATAGGGAAGGAGTAAAGTGAAAAAAGTAGAATTATCAGAACAATGTGCATTGATACTTCCTCCATGAAGTTTCACAATACGATTTACTAAAGATAAGCCCACACCATAACCTTTGATACTCGCCGTATTTTGGCTTCTGTAGAAAGGCTCGAAAACCAAAGCTATTTCTTTTTGTGCCATTGCCCCTTTGTTTTCAAACTGTACTTCTATTTGTTTTTCCAAGAAACGAATGCTTACTTTCACCGTATGGTTTTCAGAGAATTTACAGCCATTTTCCATTAAGTTGACAAAAGCTGTTTTCAATAATTGTGCATTGCCTTGAATCACCAATTCTGAATCTTCATCAATTTCACTGGTAAAGTTTACTTGTACTTGATAATCTTTTTCGGCTTGCAAAAGTAAGTCGCCAGCTTCCCAAATAATTTCATCAAGGCGTACTTCATCGTACATTAAACTATGATTCAAATCACTTACTTTGGCTAATTCTAACAAAGTATTTGAAAGCTGACCAAGTTCACGAATATCCTGTCTGACAGACTGCAAAGTTGCCAAGTATTGTTCTTCACTTCTGCTTTTTAATAAAGTAACATCTATTTGAGAACCGATTTTCATCAAAGGGTTTTTCATTTCATGCGAAACATTCGAAACAAATAGATTTTGCAAACGAAATACTTCACCGATTCTTTCTAAAAGCTCGTTGAAAGTAGCAGTAAGTTGTCCAATTTCATCTTTAGGATTCTGAATGGTAAGCCGTTGATTAACGTTTTGGGGATAAATGGTTTTTACTTGTTTGATTACTTCAGAAATAGGCGACAAAGCACGAACAGAAAAATACCAACCTGTTACCGCCACAACAGCAATCACAATAAAAAACAAACCAAACATGGTGTTTTGAAGATTTTTTAAATCTCGTTCACCTGATAAATCTACTGCACCAGCAATGGTTACAACACGATTGAAACGGTCACGATAAAGGATTCCGACAATTTTGAAATCTCCTTGTGTAAACCTTGAAACTCGTTCTTTTCTAACTTGGTTAAGCATTTCCGAAGAAATCTTAAACCCACTCGTATCATTACTTGAATATACTTTTAGGTTTTCGTAATCGTAAATAATGAGATTTTCACGATAAAGAACATCCTTGTTAGTTTGGTTGATTTTCTTGAGTAGTTTATAATTTACTTCGTTGATAGTAACCAATAATTTGGCAGATGTAGAAGCTTTTTGCGTAAGGCGATTATAAAATTCTTCTTTGACGTAATTATAACGCAAACCATAAATAACAATAAAAATTGTCAAAACAATTACTGACACTAAAAGTGTAAATTGTAAAGTAAGTTTTGCCCGAATTTGCATGATTTATAGAATCGTTTTTTGATTTTACCTGAATTACTCCTCAACCTTTAAAACGTAGCCAACGCCATATTGGGTATGAATCAATTTAGTATCATAATTTTTATCGACTTTCTTACGAAGCATCGTCATGAACACTTCGATGACATTAGTACCCATTTCAAAACGACTATCCCATACTTTTTCAGCAATATCAGCTTTTGAAATTACTTTTCCCTGATTGCGTAAAAGATATTCTAAAAGAGCGAATTCACGAGCAGTTAAATCAATCTTATTGCCTCCTCTGGTTACTAGATGTGCATCCAGATTCATTTCAAGATTACTGTAACTCAGAATATTACTATTGTTTGGAAGAGGGATTTGGGTTCTTTTACTCAATACTTTAATACGAGCCAACAATTCCAAGAAATCAAAAGGTTTTACCAAGTAATCATCTGCACCAGCATCAAAACCCATCAGTTTTTCTTGGATACTTCCCATAGCAGTAAGCATCAAAATTGGTGTAGTAACACCTTCTTCACGCAATTGTTTGCAAAGTTCAAGTCCATTGATACCCGGCATGATGATGTCGGTAACAATGATTTGATATTGATTTTTTCGAGCAAGATGTTTACCAATGACGCCGTCATAAGCAATATCAACTTCAAAACCATTTTCCTCTAATCCTTGTCGAAGCGATTGAAGTGTTTTGGGTTCGTCTTCTATCAGTAATATTTTCATGAGATTTGGCTAATGAATTTAGGTTCAAAGATAAAATAAAAAACTCCGCAAGATACTTTTATTCTTGCGGAGTCATTACTAAATGAGTATTTCTTATAGATTCTCGGAAACTTTAGATTTGTCCATCGTTGCCATTGTTCCAAATATATAATCCCAAAGCGGAGAAGAAACACCGAAAACAGCATTTCCATCTTTATAATGATGCACAGCGTGGTTAATCCACAATTGCTTCATAAAATTCTTTGGTGGTGCATAAGCATGAACAGAATAATGTACTAATAAGTAAGCCGCATAACCCCAAATAAAACCAGGGAAAAAAGCATAGGCAGCTTCGCCCATCAATACAAAAAAGATTGAAAACAAAGTAACAGCCACAATTACAGCAACAATCGGAGGCATTGCTAAACGAGTTTTATCTTTTGGATATTCGTGATGCACACCGTGAGCGATGTATTGGAATTTTGCTCTTGCTTCAGTGGTTGGCTCAATGTGATACACACTTCTATGAACCCAATATTCAATAAAAGTAAATGTAATTGCACCAACTATAAATAGCACACCAATTGCCCAGTTGTCTAATTCGGTATGAGTAAAAGCATAATATCCAAGCACAAAACCTGCAATGAAAAACATACTAACAGGAATGGCAATGTGTGTGTGTGATAGTTTCTCTAAAATTGGATTATCGAATAATTGTTTAGAGCCACTATTTTTAGGTCTTATTTTTGAGTTTTTCGCTTCCATAATACTATTTCAGATAAGTAGGAGAGTTAGCGTATAAATTGTACTAATTTTATATAAAGAGCTTAATACCTATCAATTTGTTGAATTATAACGACAAAGATACTGAAGATTTATTTACAATAAAATACCGTTTGTCATGTTATTTAATGATAATTTGTTTATGTGATTAATAGTCAGTTCGCTAAGTTTGATTGTTTTTAGGAGATTTAGCTTTGATGATTAACCTTAATGACTGGTCGTAAGTAATATAATTCCACAACCAGTTGATAAATATTAACACTTTGTTTTTTACTCCGACAATAGCAATGAGGTGAACAAACATCCAAGTAAGCCAAGCAAAAAATCCTTGAAAATGCCAAAATGGTAAATCTACTACAGCTTTGTTTCTACCAATAGTTGCCATAGACCCCAAATCTTTATAGCAGAAATCTTCAACAGGGTTTCCTTTTAGCATATTTTTTAAATTACTAGCCAATAAATTTCCTTGTTGAATAGCGGGTTGTGCTACTTGTGGGTGACCATTCGGAAATTTATCTTCCGTCATATAAGCCACATCGCCTACCGCAAAAATATTTTCGTATCCTTCTACAAGATTTTGTCTGTTCACTTTTAAGCGTCCGCCACGAATCATGATTTCTGGTTTTATACCTTCAATCACATTAGCTTTCACACCAGCAGCCCAAACTAAATTGTTAGTTCTGATAGTTGTGCCATTATTAAAATAAACGTGCTTCCCATCAAAATCTGTTACTCTGGTATTTAGATGAACTATTACACCTAATTGCTCTAAATATTCTTTAGATTTAATTTGTGCATTGAGCGACATTGGCCCTAATAATTCTCCGCCAGATTCAATGATATGAACCTGCATTAAATCAAAATCTAGTTCTGGATAATCTTTAGGCAACACCATTCTTTTCATTTCTGCCAAAGTACCTGATACTTCTACGCCAGTTGGCCCGCCACCAACTACCACTACATTCATTAAACCAATTTTATCTTCTTCTTGGTCGGCAAGTAAGGCTTTTTCAAAATTCTCTAATAAACGATTTCTAAGTCCAAGTGCTTCACTCACCGATTTCATCGGAAGGGCATTGTCTTCAATATTTTTATTACCAAAAAAATTGGTATCAGCTCCAATTGCAATTACCAGATAATCGAAAGAGAGTTCACCAATATTAGTTTCAATAAGATTTTGTTCAGGAATAATTTTTGTGACAGTCGCCACCCTTACATACACATTTTCATAGTGATGAAAAGCCAAACGAAGTGGGAAAGAAATCGCCGAAGGTTCTAGTCCTGCGGTGGCTACTTGGTAGAATAATGGTTGAAATTGATGATAATTGTTTTTATCAATCAAAACAACTTCAAAATCAGCACTTCCTGCTAATTCTTGAGCAAGTTTCAACCCTCCAAAACCCGCACCAATAATGACAACTCTTTTACGATTACTTACTTTTATGTTTAGGGGCATATTATTATTAATTTAAACTATCGACTGCACAAGGTTGTGGTGGAAATTTCCAACTTTTAGCAGTTACTTCTTCATAATAACGTTCGTAAAGGGGTAAAATATTGGCGATGTCAAACTCTTTGGCTCTTTCATGTGCATTGTGTTTGAAACGAGCCAATACTTCATCATCTTCCAAAATTGAAATTGCATTTTTTGCCATATCGTCGGTATCGCCAATTTTAGAAACAAAACCTGTTACGCCATGCACATTTACTTCTGGTAATCCACCAGCGTCAGACGAAATAATTGGTACTTCACAAGCCATTGCTTCTAAAGCTGCCAAGCCGAAACTTTCTTTTTCGGAAGTAAGTAAAAATAAATCTGCTAAAGAAAGTACTTCTTCTATCACATCAAGTTTACCTAAAAATCTTACATCTTGCTGAACGCCCAATTCTCTACAAAGCATTTCTATGGAAGTACGTTCTGGGCCGTCGCCGACTAAGAGTAATTTTGAAGGAATTTTTTGATTTACTTTATGAAAAACGTGAACAACGTCTTCGATTCTTTTTACTTTTCTAAAGTTAGAAGTGTGCATCAATAGTTTTTCGCCATTGGGGCAAATCGCTATTTTGAAATGATCTTTACGAAGTTTTTTGAAACGTTCTAAATCAATAAAATTTGGAATTACTTCTATTTTACTTACAATTTCAAATTCATCATAAGTATCGTTTTTCAGACTTTCAGAAACTGCCGTAACACCGTCAGATTCATTAATTGAGAAAGTAACGACTGGTTCAAAAGATGGGTCTTTGCCTACTAAAGTAATGTCTGTTCCATGCAGCGTAGTGATAAATGGAATATGAATACCTTTAGATTTCAGGATTTGCTTTGCTAAATAAGCCGCAGAAGCATGAGGAATGGCATAATGAACGTGTAATAAATCAAGCCTTTCGTTGATAACTACATCAACAATTTTACTTGCCAAAGCCGACTCGTAAGGTAAGTATTGGAAAAGTGGATAGCTAGAAACACTTACTTCATGATAATAGATATTTTCGTTAAAAAAGTCTAACCTTGAAGGTTGTGAATAGGTGATAAAATGTACTTCATGACCTGCTTTAGCAAGTGCCTTACCTAATTCTGTGGCTACAACACCACTACCTCCGTAAGTAGGATAACAAACAATTCCGATTTTCATTAATCTAATATTGAAGCGGTTCGCCGCACGTTGTGGATATGTAAAGTTAAGTCTTAGCGAATAGACTTATCAAAGGTCTAACACACAAAAACAAAAAAAAATCTCTTCTAATGACTAAAAAAGTTTTTTAAGGGATTAAAATGGAATAAATTTGGTTGTTATAGTGTATAGCAATCTTCTAATATGATGTTGAGAACCCCTCGGAAAGTTACATACCTACAAGTACTTACAGGTTTTAGCCGACTGATTCGTTGGCAAAATTTAGCAATTATCGTATTTACGCAATATTTTACAAGATTCTTTTTGGTTAGAGATAAACCGCTTTCTTTCAGTCATCTCCTTGATATTTTATTAGAAAAAAACTTATTCTTAATTGTTTTAGCGACCGTTTTGGTGGCTGCTTCTGGTTATATCATCAATGATTATTATGACATAAAAATTGATTTGGTGAATAAACCTGAACGAGTAGTAATTGGGCGGTACATCAAAAGAAGATGGGCTTTATTGATTCATCAAATTTTTAATGCTTCTGGAATTTTATTAGGTTTATTGGTAGATAGAAAAACAGCTTTTGTGAATTTATGTGCCGTTTTTTGTTTGTGGCTTTATGCCAATAAATTAAAAAGATTGGCTTTTTGGGGAAATTTGATGGTTGCTATTTTAACAGGTTTTTCTTTGTTGGTTTTAGCGGTTTATTATCCTGGTCATCAGAGAGAAGTATGGGTTTATGCCACATTTTCATTTTTCATTACTTTGATTCGTGAGATTATTAAAGATATGGAAGATGTAAAAGGCGATGAGCGTCACGGTTGTAGAACACTTCCAATTATCTGGGGAATTGCTAGAACCAAAAATCTTGTTTACGGATTAATCGCCATTTTTATCAGTATTTTATTCATTCTGGCAAGTCAATTACCGAATGAGAGAATTGCTTATATTTTTCTATTAATGATGTTTCCTGTAGGTTTACTTACTTATAAATTAGTTTATGCCGACAAACCCAATGATTTTGCTTTTCTGAGCAATGCCTGTAAAATTATTATGCTAATAGGAGTTTTAACAATGATAGCTGTTTGATTGTAACGATAGAAATGATTTTCAAACAAAATGGCTTCGTTTTTGCGAAGCCATTTTGTTTGATTTTTATTAAGAAGAATTATCAAAAATGTTCAAATCCGGGTGAAGTAACATTAATTAAAGTACCCGATTTCATCATTAATTTTACACCATCTACATCATTCGTCATATAACCCAAGAAGCTAATATCAGACATATTTTTGATGGTTTCAAAGTCTTCTTGTTTCACTGTAAAAAGTAATTCATAATCTTCTCCACCATTCAATGCCGCCGTCATTGGGCTAAAATTTAATTCAGTCGCTACCAAATAAGTTTGGTCGTCGATTGGAATTTTGTCTTCAAAAATTACTGCACCAGTACCAGAGTTCTTGCAAAGATGTAAAATTTCAGAAGCCAATCCATCCGAAACATCAATCATAGCAGTAGGAATTACGCCTAAATCACGCAATTCATAAATTACGTCCATTCGGGCATTTGGTTTCAATTGACGTTCTATCACATAATCTTTGTCTTTATCCAATTGAGGTTGCATATCAGGGTTTGCTAAAAATACTTGTTTTTCTCTTTCAAGTGTTTGTAAACCAATGTAAGCAGCACCTAAGTCTCCCGAAACACAAATAATGTCGTTGGTATTCGCAGTATTTCTTTGAACGATATTTTTCTTTTCAGCAGTACCTAACGCAGTAATTGAAATCACCAAACCAGAGCGAGAAGCCGAAGTATCACCACCTACTAAATCTACTTTATATTCATCACAAGCAATCTTGATGCCTTCATATAACTCTTCAATGGCTTCTACTGAAAAACGATTACTCAAGCCTAAACTTACTGTAATTTGCTTTGGTATAGCATTCATCGCAGCAATATCAGAAACATTTACGGCAACAGCTTTGTAACCTAAATGTTTGAGAGGAGTATAAGCTAAATCGAAATGGATGCCTTCCATTAAAAGGTCGGTAGAAATTACCAATTCTTTTCCAGCTGTATCGATAATGGCTGCATCATCACCAATTCCTTTGATGGTTTCTGGATTAATGGTTTGAAATTTCGAATCGATTAACTTTATCAAGCCAAATTCTCCGATTGTACTTAATTCTGTTCTTGTTTCCATAATACAAAGTTACGTTTGATTTTGTGATTGAGAGAATCGAGGGATTGATATTTTATGGAAAAGAAAAAAGCCATCCTGTTAGAGATGGCTTTGTGATAATAATTTATGTTTGGTTTAAGGATTTACTAATTGTAAATTAACAATAGAATTACTTGCTTTAATGTCTGGTTGTAAAGACTCAAGTGTTACTGCTGAACCAGTTCCATCAATTGTAACGATTGTAAATTCAATTGTTCCAGTAGTTCCAGTTGGATTTGCTCCTGCTGAAGTTTTTAATCCAGTTAAACTTAAAGTTTTGTCTGTATTTGTCAATGCCCAAGTACCCGTGAATGTAGTATTATCTTTCGCCGTTAATGTAGCCGACTTTGTACTACTTAAACTTAATTTGTAGTTAGAATAACCAGAAGCAATGTTTGTTGCTTTAGTTTTGTTGTAAACTTCAACACCACCTTCTTTTGCAATGCTAACGGTAAAAGTTTTTGTCAACTTTTCTGTTAAAGTTGGTTCAGGTGCATCTTTTCCACAACTGCTTAGTATTAAAACAAAGGCAAAGAGAATAGGGAGGGATAGAATTAGTTTTTTCATTATCTGTTAGATTTTATTTTTGAGGGATAAAAATGATAAAATAAATTGAGTTCAACAAATTTGATACAATATATAAAAAATAATTATGCTAAAAAAATACACAAAATCTCAATTGGCTTTAAGGAACGGTCAAGATCGTGACGAAATCTGGATTGCCTTCAAAGGGTTTATTTATGATGTTAGTGATTCCAGACTTTGGCGTAATGGTAAGCATTATGAACATTGGGCTGGTCAAGATTTAACCGATGAACTAAAAGACGCTCCGCATACCGACAAAGTTTTTGAAAAATTTATAGTTGTGGGTGAGTTAGCTTGAGTAATTTTAATGACTGCTTATCTTAAAAAAAGGTTGCATTGTATATCCGAAAACTACATTTTTAAAATACTAAATAATGATTTTAATCGCAGAAAGTGGCTCAAGTAAAACAGATTGGCGAATGATTTCTCCAAACGGAGAAGTTTCCCAAGCCAAAACAATTGGGCTAAATCCATATTATCAAACTACTGATTCAATTATTGAAGAATTACAAAAAAACTTATTACCATCACTCAACAATCAAGCAGTTTCTGAAGTTTTTTATTATGGAACGGGTGTCACAAATGAAGAAAAAGCTGAAATTATTCGCTTGGCTTTCAAAACAATTTTTCCAACAATAAAAAAGATAGAAGTACACAGTGATATGTTGGCGGCGGCTCGTGCTTTGTGTGGTCGTGAGGCTGGCATTGCCTGTATTTTAGGGACAGGCTCTAATTCTTGCTTTTATGATGGTAAAGATATTACTTTTCAAGTACCACCTTTAGGTTTTTGGTTGGGAGATGAAGGAAGCGGAGGTTACCTTGGCAAACAATTAGTATTAAGTTATTTGCACAAAGAAATGCCTATTGATATTCGTGAAAAATTCGAAAAGCGTTTTGGTGCGAAAGACCGTCTGGAAATTTTAGATAATGCTTATCAAAAACCTTTTCCTAATCGTTACTTTGCTTCTTTTTCAAAATTTATTTTTGATAATCGTAATCATCCATTTACGTTTGGCTTAGTTAAAAGTGCATTTGATTTATTTTTTGAAAAATACTTATTAAAGTACCCCGATTACCAACAGTATAAAATTCATTTCACAGGTTCTGTCGCATTTTATTACTCTGATATTCTAAGAAGAGTAGCCATCGAAAAAGGCTTTAGTGTTGGAGTGATTATGGAAAGTCCGATTGCTGGTTTGACTTTGTTTCACAAATCACAATTAACCTAAATTGAATGAGCTATATTACGTTTTATACTTTTGTTTGTTTAAAACCTACTCAACTGCTTGCTAATTCGTTTTTTGTATTAATTTTTAGATAAAGAATTATATTTTTGGTAGATTTTTGTCAAGCTTTGCCCATTGAATTGTAAATTAGGAAATGCTTTGAGTGATAGGGTACAATTAAATAAAGAGAATAATGTCATGGTAAATTACGATAGAAATTTAGGCACAAAACAGAAGGCTCTTCGCATCAATCTCGACCGCCGAATTTATGGCTCTTTTGCTGAAATCGGGGCTGGGCAAGATGTCGCTGCTAATTTTTTTAAGTCGGGCGGAGCATCAGGAACGATTGCAAAAACTATTTCAGCTTATGATATGGCTTTCTCGGATGCCATTTATGGGGAAGAAGAATCTGGGCGTTATGTAGTAGAAGCCCGTTTGATGAAAATGCTTACTCGTGAGTATAAATTATTAAATGTACGTCTGACCGAAATGGCTTCTGAACGTACATTTTTTGCTTTTGCTGATACTGTTGCTGCGCTAAACTATCAAAAAAATAATGACCCACATGGGTGGATTGGCTTACGTTTTCAACTTGAACCAAATGGCGAACCAAACGATGTTGTCATTCACGTTAGAATGAAAGACAATGACAATGTTTTACAGCAACAAGCTTTAGGTGTTATTGGTGTAAACTTGATGTATGGTTGTTTCTATTATAATGCACAGCCTGAAATTTTGCTTCAATCTTTAATGGATGATTTATCGTCTGATAGAATTGAGATTGATATGATTCGTTTTCGTGGTCCAGATTTTAAAGGTGTGGACGACCGTTTGATGTCGCTTCACTTAGTAAAAAATGGTTTTACCAATGCCGCACTTTTCGGACCAGACGGAAACGTAATGCAGCCTTCAGAAGCCTTCTATAAAAAACATATTGTGGCAGTACGTGGACGTTTTAGACCTGTTACGAATGTATCTTTAGACATGATTAAAACGGGTTTGAAACAGTTTGAAGCCGAACCAGACGTTGATGACGATAAAGTAGTTTTATTAGCTGAACTTACTTTGAAGAATTTACAAGCAGGTGGTGAACAAATCAATGAAAGAGATTTCCTCGATCGTGTAGATATTTTATGTTCGCTAGGACATACCGTTTTGATTTCAAATTTTCATGAATATTATCGTTTAGTGCAATATCTATGTGGTTTTACCAAATTAAGAATGGGTCTGATTCTAGGAATGCCTAACCTTGATTATATTTTTGAAGAAAAGCATTATACCAATATTTCAGGGGGAATTCTTTCCGCTTTTTCTACCTTGTTTGCTCCTAAAATTAAATTGTATTTGCATCCAATGCTCAATGCAGATGGTGAAATTGTAACCACAAAAGAATTTACTCCTCCTTCGCATTTAAAAGGCTTGTTTCAATATTTGCAAGACAACGATAAATTTGCCGATATTAAAAATTACGATAAAGAACTACTCAAAATTAATACAGATGCGGTCTTGAAACTAATCCAATCTGGCGAATCTGGTTGGGAAGAATTAGTACCATCAGTCGTATCGAAATTAGTAAAAGGAAATTGCTTATTTGGTTATCCTTGCGAAGTAACACCTGCTTGAGATGCTAAAAAGACCTTTTGATAATATAATTCTCAAATCCTTTCCTATTAGGCGGTGACTTAAGTCGCCGCCTAATAGGAATTGTAGTTTTTATAACTTAATGGCTCTCACTACCTCTCTTTTACCCCATATTCCTACATGCTTTTCTACTTTAAATCCTGCTTGTTCCATTGCCCTTCTGACAATAGTTTTTGAACAATAAGTAGTCAGGAATCCTCCTTTTTTTAAGAAAGACGCAACATGAGTAAATGTTTCCACCGTCCAGAGTTCTGGTTGTGACGAAGGAGCGAAGGCATCGTAATAAACTACGTCAAATAGCTCGTCAGTTTTAAAATCTTGAAGCGTACTCTTTACTTTTTTGAGTGAAAAATTAGAAGAGATTTCAATGTTTTCTTCCCAGTTTACTGAATGAAGCCTTTGGAGTAAATCAGTTGCTGTGTCCGTCTGATAATTTAATAATTTGACATCTTCTTCAGAAATGGGAAATGGCTCAAGACTGGTATAATGTACTTTTAGCTGATTTTTTTTAGCTTCTCCTGCGGTTATTAAAGCATTTAACCCAGTACCAAAACCCAATTCCAGAATGCTAATTTCCTGCGTTTCCTGCATTTTCGCCAATAAACCCAATTCAATATATACTCTTTGGGTTTCGTCTAAAGCACCACGAACAGAATGATAAAATTGGTTAAACTCTGCACTGAATAAAGTAGTAAAACCGTCGTCAGTAATTCTTACTCTTTGCATTTTTTATTTAGATATAAGATTTTAGAAGCAAGATACAAGACCAATGATAGCAAATGAAAGAGTTTTTGAAAGGGAATAGTTTTTACAAAACAATAAAGACTTGAATTTGAAAGCTACATACTTTCAAATTCAAGTCTAACACTCTTGTTTCTTTTCTCTTGCTTCTTGAATCTACTTAAAGCATTCCCACAAAATTATCAAACAAATAACGAGAATCGTGTGGACCTGGAGATGCTTCTGGGTGATGTTGTACCGAGAATGCAGGTTTATCTTTTCTTCTTAACCCTTCAACAGTTTTGTCGTTTAAGTTGATATGCGTTAATTCAACATTTTCATTTGCTTCCAACTCTTCCATTTTTACAGCAAAACCATGATTTTGAGAAGTGATTTCTGATAAACCAGTAATCAAATTCTTCACTGGGTGATTCAAACCACGGTGTCCGTTTTTCATTTTATAAGTAGAAAGACCAGACGCTTGTGCTAAAATTTGGTGACCTAAACAGATACCAAAAGTAGGGCTATCGTTTTCTACAATTGCCTTAACAGTTTCAATGGCATAAGGCATCACTGCTGGGTCGCCAGGGCCATTCGAGATAAAGTATCCGTCTGGATTCCAAGCTTGCATTTCAGAATAAGAAGTTTTTGCTGGGAATACTTTCAAATAACAATCTCTATCAGTAAGATTACTTAAAATACTTTTCTTTACGCCTAAATCTAAAACAGCTACTTTGTGTTCTGCTTCTGGGTTTCCCAAGAAATATGATTCTTGTGTACAGATTTGAGAAGATAACTCAAGTCCTTCCATTGGCGGTACTTTCGCTAATTCTTTTTTCAATTCTTCTACATCCAAAATCTCAGAAGAAATGATGCAGTTCATTACACCAACCTCACGGATATGACGAACAATTTGACGAGTATCAACGCCAGAGATACCAACGATTCCAGCTTTTTCGAAGTAGTCTTGTAAAGAACCATCAGCAGTTTTACGTGAATGAATTGGTGAGAATTCATTACAAACCATTCCAGAAATGGTTACAGTGCCAGATTCTTCTTCTAAATCGTTCACTACTCCATAGTTTCCGATATGAGAAGTTGTATTTACAATTACTTGTCCAAAATACGAAGGGTCAGTATAAATTTCCTGATAGCCAGTCATACCTGTATTGAAGCAAATTTCTCCGCCACTCGTCCCGATTTTTCCGAGAGCATTCCCTCTAAAAACTGTACCGTCTTCCAACAACAAAATAGCTGCTTGGCTTTGTGTTACTTTCATTTGATTGTTTCTTGGTTACTGAAAAAAGATTGTACTATAAAAAAGGAGGTCAATTAACTTGACCTCCTAATAAAAATATTTTTTAGAAACGATAACACAGCCCTTTTTTGAAGGTAAATCTTTGGACATTTTCCAAAAGTTACTCGTAAAAACTGCTTGTATCATCATTTTTTTCATTTCTGATACAAAGATAGGGAATAAATGATTTTTGGACAAATCCAATATTCTTAATTTTGAATTTGATGAAAAATATATCGTAAATCATTTATCCTAAGTGTAATAAAAAAGCACAAACCCCAATGAGTCTGTGCTTTTAATATAGTTTTTGTAATTGAGACCGAATCCACAATTACTATATACTAATTACAATACTGCTTCTGCCAATACTAAGATTTTGTTGTTCAATACTTCAACAACACCACCGTCGATAGTGAATACTTGTTTGTCAGCCGCTAATGTTCCTTTTCCTAAAGTCGAAACGATAGGAGCATGGTCTTTCAAAATTTGGAAAGAACCATCTGTGCCCGGTAAAGTAACTACTTCTACTTCGCCAGAGAACACTTTTTTGTCGGGAGTAATGATTTGTAAATTCATTTTTTTTCAGTTTATGAGTGTATGAGTTAAAAGTTTATGAGTAAGGTTTTACTCATAAACTCATTTACTCCTAAACTTTATTTCGATGCTTCTGCTACTAATCTTTCTCCTTTAGCAATAGCATCTTCGATACTACCTACTAAGTTGAAAGCTGCTTCAGGAAGGTGATCGTATTCTCCATCAATGATTGCGTTGAATCCTTTGATGGTATCGTTAATATCAACCAATACTCCTTTTAAACCTGTAAATTGTTCAGCCACAAAGAATGGTTGTGACAAGAAACGTTGTACACGTCTAGCACGAGATACTACCAATTTATCGTCTTCAGATAATTCGTCCAAACCAAGGATGGCGATAATATCTTGTAATTCTTTATAACGTTGAAGAATCTCTTTAACACGTTGAGCAGTGTTATAGTGAACATCACCTAAAATGCTTGGAGATAAAATACGTGATGAAGAATCTAATGGATCCACCGCTGGGTAGATACCTAATTCAGCAATCTTACGAGATAATACCGTTGTAGCATCTAAGTGAGTAAACGTAGTAGCCGGAGCAGGGTCAGTTAAGTCATCGGCAGGTACATAAACGGCCTGTACTGAAGTAATTGAACCTCTTTTTGTTGAAGTAATACGTTCTTGCATCGCACCCATTTCAGTAGCAAGCGTTGGTTGGTAACCTACAGCCGAAGGCATACGACCTAAAAGAGCCGATACTTCAGAACCTGCTTGTGTAAAACGGAAGATATTATCAATAAAGAAAAGGATATCACGACCTTGGTCTTCACCTTCTGCATCACGGAAATATTCAGCAACTGTCAAACCAGAAAGAGCAACTCTAGCACGAGCTCCTGGAGGTTCGTTCATTTGACCGAACACCAAAGTAGCTTGTGAAGCTAAAAGAGCTTCTTCATCTACTTTAGATAAATCCCATTCTCCTTTTTCCATTGCGTGTTTGAAATCTTCACCGTAACGAATTACGTTTGATTCAATCATTTCACGCAATAAGTCGTTACCCTCACGAGTACGCTCACCAACACCAGCGAATACAGAAAGACCTTCGTAAGCTTTAGCGATGTTGTTGATAAGTTCCATAATTAATACAGTCTTACCTACACCAGCACCACCAAATAAACCAATTTTACCACCTTTTACATAAGGAGCAAGTAAGTCAATTACTTTGATACCTGTAAAAAGCACCTCAGTTGAAGTTGCCAATTCGTCATACTTTGGAGCAAGACGGTGGATTGGCATTGATTTGTTAGACTTAGGTTGAGGAATACCATCGATTGCCTCACCAACTACGTTGAAAAGACGTCCTTTGATACTGTCACCAGTTGGCATAGACATAGGTTGTCCTAAGTCTCTTACTTCCTGACCTCTTTGAAGTCCTTCTGTTCCTTCCATTGCAATGGTACGAACACGGTCTTCACCTAAATGTTGTTGTACTTCGAGAATAACTTTGGTGCCGTTGGCTTTTGTAACCTCCAAGGCATTCAAAATTGTGGGGAGATGAGAGTTAGCACCCTCGAAGCTCACGTCCACAACTGGTCCGATTACTTGCGTAACTTTCCCTGTATTGACTGCATTTGCCATTTGTATTGTGATTTTGTTATCTGATTGTCAAGTGATTACGTTTTTTATGTACTTAACGTAGTAATTCAGACTGCAAAACTACTTGGTAAAATTCAGATTAACAATTCTGTTTTTGGATTTTTACCATATTTTTTGCTTAAAAAGTATCGTTTTGTTGGATTGCTTTAAGAGTGAGGGTAGAAAAATAGTTTTTTTTTCGGTTTTAGACGTCGATTTTCACTTTTCTCAATATAGTCGATGAAAAGCCGTATTTCTTTTTTAAATCACAATGCTTTTTCTTTTCGTTTCTTATGTTTCATAATGAATGTTTGTAATCATTGAAAGATTTGATGTCGTAAATAATTTTCAAGAGTTTCAACAAATCATAATAATTACGAATTTTGTGCATTAGTGAATAGTATAACTAGTTTCTTTAATTGATGAAATCATTAAACTAGCCAAAATAATAAATTTCATTTTCCCTAAAAGGCTTAATTTATCATATCAATATGAATTCAATACAATTCTGGAAAAACTGGCAAAAAGCTTCTCGTCTGCTATATTTTTTCTCAATCAGTATTTTGTTGTTTACAGTATTTGCATTTGCTTTCTTTTATTTCAAAGGATTAGAAAACGTGGTGCATTGGAATATTTTAGCTGAATTAGGCGAAGTTCCTTTTGTGTTGGACTACTTTGATGTTGGTCAAGAAACTCTTTCTTTTCCAAGTAAAACTTTTACAGTAACAGAGCAGTTTCTAGCTTCACCGATGGAAATAAACCTTATCGGGAATTATATTTTTCTATCACTCTTTGTCTTTGCTTTTGTTTTAATCCTCTCAGTACTTTCGTCGCTGGCTCGTTTTTGGTATTTGGTGGCGATGGGGCTTGTTATTTTACTCTTGGTCACTTTCAACCTTGAATTATTGTATAATGCCAGCAACAGATACTTCACGATGGGGTTGATTGTACTCTATGCAGGTCTTAGTTATTTTTTCCACGCTTTTCGTCCCGATATTAATATTTTCAAAAGGTTTTTATCTTTCTTTTTGATAAGTATCGTACTCATTTTGGTGATTCTTTACAGTACAAAAGTGAATACGCCTTTTTTGTTATTAGCGAGTTATAGAACAGCGGGAGCGATGATATTGAGTGTGGCTTTCATTTTTATGATTGCTTATGAAATCGTTCAAGGTTTTTTGGTGTTGACAACCTCTTCAAAAAGTCCTCAGGCATTGAAGAATTTCTTGTTAATTTCTTTGATTTACTTAGCCAATGTATTACTCGTTTTTTTGCATAACAACAAAGTAATTGACTGGGAAATGATTTATATCAACCCATTTGTCCTATTAATTACTTCTACTTTTTTAGGCATTTGGGGGTTCAAAAAGCGATTGGAAGGCAATAAGCAAATCATCGATTTTGAAGATGCTGGTTCGTTTATCTATTTAGGATTAGCCATCATTACTTTAGCTACTTGCGGACAAGCATTTTCCACTGGCAACGACCCTATGGTAGAAGTATTAGAAGATGCAATTACCTACACGCATTTGGCGATGGGATTAGTGTTTTTAATTTATGTTTTAGTGAATTTCTTGCCACTTTTCAAGCAAGGATTTGAAGTACACAAAGTAGTTTTCAAACCCATAAACCTGCCGATTTGGACAGCCAGAGTATTATCAATTATTATCATAGCCGCTTTATTAGTATTGAAAAACTTCTTTACATTTCAGCAAGCAAATGCGGCATATTATAATGCTTTGGGCGATTATTATGCTTTTGACAAACAATATAGAGTGGCAGAATCGGAGTACCAAATGGCTTTGGCTTACGAATATCGCAATCATAAAAGTAATTATGCTTTGGCTTCTTTGGCATTATGGCAAAACGATAATGAACGAGCAGCATTGTACTTCAAAAAAGCCTTGGCGAAAAACCCATCAGTTTTTGCTTATGAAGGATTGAGTCGTTCTTTTTATGATGGCGAACATTTTTTTGATGCCATGTTTACTTTGAAAGAAGGCTTGGCGAAATTCCCGACAAGTGGAGAGTTGCAAAATAATTTAGCCTATTTATTCAACAAATCGAATGTAGTGGATTCTACCGTTTTGTATTATGAAATGGCAGTGAAAAACGCCAGAAAGTCAGAAGTACCTGCTAGTAATTTATTAGCATTTTGGGCAATGAATGGAAAAGAGCAAACCATTCAAGAATTGTTAGCAAAGCCAGAGAATATTGAATACAGTTCATATCAAGCCAACGTACTTGCTCTGAAAAATGTGTTGAAAAACAAAAAAGTAATTGCTTCTGAAGAAATCACTAAACTAGATTTACCCAAAGATTCCGTATTAAGTAACATCGCCGATTTCGCAAGAGTGTATAATCAAGCACTTTATCAGAAAGCAAAGGGAGAAATTTTGCCATTAAGGAGATTGTCGGAACTAGATGAAAATCAGGCGGATACTGAAGATTTACTTTTTGCTGATATTGTTCAAGAGTATTATAAAGGAGATAAAATAATAACTTTTCAAACGCTACAAGCTTGGTCGCTAGGCGATTCTGCCGATAAAAAAGGGAAGTACTATCAATTATTATTGAATACTTTACTAAAGAAAGAAGCAACAGAAAAGGTAACTATTGCAACCATAAAAAATATTGCTACAGATGGCTTAAAACAACATCCTGTTAATGAAGAAGTACTGACGAAAGCCATTGAAATACTCAACCAACAAAAGCAAGAAAATAAAGCTTATGAAGCCACTTTGAATGCTATTGCTTGGCGAAAAGATTCTCCAGTGTTATACCAATTATATATTCTTCAAGCTTTAAAAGTTGGGATGAAAGATTATGCTATAGATGGAATGAAGATACTTCAAAAATTATCCCCAACCGACTATCAGCGTTTTCTACCAACCTATCAAGCTAAATTAGCTTCTATCGAAAAGGCAAGTGCTGGTTTTCAGTAAATTATTAAGTTTGTTTATTAAGAATAATTTAATGGACATGAGCGAGCAGTTAACCTTCTCTAAAGATTTTTGGAGTTCCACCTACGAAGTTAAAGATGGTGCTCAAGTACTTATTAAAACAGAAAAGAAATCTATTTGGTCTTACGACTCAAATGTAAGAATTGGAGATAAAGAATATTTTTTTGATGTAACAGGATTGCTCTCCGATACTGTGATTATCTACGAAGATAAAGACAAAGTAATAGGAAGAATTAACATCAATTTTTGGAATACAGAAGCCTATATACTATTAGAAAATGAAGAGAAGTTTTTCTTCAAACAGATAGGTTTAATTGCTAATGAATGGGAACTGCACGATGAAGAAGGTTTAATGATTCATTTTTCAAAAGATTGGTTTACTAATGATGGAAGCATAAAAATCTATCAAGAGAATAACAAATGTTTAGCCATCGGTATTTTTCTCATTTCATTGTATCAACAAAAGAGTAATAATTCATAAATGATTAATCATTTTGAAGAAATACATAAAACATGAGCCTCTAAGCTCAACAGGTCAAAACTTTACAGTTTAATAAAATATTATGAAAATCATCGAAACCAGCCACATATCAAGACGTTACGTAATGGGTGAAGAAGTAATTCAAGCCTTGAAAGATGTAAGTATTTCAGTCAGTAAAGGTGAATATGTAGCTTTTATGGGTCCATCGGGTTCTGGGAAGTCAACATTAATGAACATCATTGGCTGTTTGGATACTCCATCTACAGGGAAATATATTCTGAACAATCAAGACGTAAGTGAAATGTCTGAAAATGAATTGGCAACGGTTCGTAACAAAGAAATTGGGTTTGTATTCCAAACTTTCAATTTATTACCCCGTCAGTCATCTTTAGAGAATGTTGCTTTGCCTTTGATTTATGCAGGTTACAATAAAGCCGACCGTATTGAGAAAGCAATGTTAGCTTTAAAAGGAGTGGGTTTAGAAAACCGTGCAGGTCATAAACCCAATGAACTTTCAGGTGGTCAGCGTCAGCGTGTGGCAATTGCCAGAGCATTAGTAAATGACCCTTCGATACTTTTAGCAGATGAACCCACAGGTAATTTAGATACTAAGACTTCTTATGAAATCATGGATTTGTTCGATCAGCTTTATTCAAAAGGAAATACCATTGTAATGGTAACGCACGAAGATGATATTGCTCAATACGCCCACAGAATAGTAAGATTACGTGACGGTTTGGTAGAATCTGATAAGATAAATACCAATGTTAAAAAGGCTAAAGACTTAATGGCGGGTCTTCAAGGACATTGATAGTAATATAATTTGAAAATATTTTAATTGTATAAGTTGCTGTTAATTAGTTGATTAAAAGTTTATTTGAAATAAAGTTAAAATATTTTTCATTTTTATTTCAGTGAACGCTTGTATAATAAAAAAACTGTCGTACCTTTGCAGTCCAATCAAATGGAAACAACACCGCAGGATGGAGCAGTAGGTAGCTCGTTGGGCTCAAATTATTGTTAATTGAGGATTTTGAAAATTACTTTATCAAAATTTGTACAATCAATTTGCAAGAGGGCTGCGTAGAAAGAAATTTTTACGTGAAAGTTTGTCAAATTCGGGGAACCCTTTAAGTATGGCAATCCCGAGCCAAGCCTTAGAAATAAGGAAGGTGTAGAGACTGAATGGCAGATACCTTAACGATTAGGTCGAAGGTAAAGAGACAGTCCAGACCACAAACCAGTAGGGTAGCGAAAGCTATAGTGGTAAGCATAACCCAAAGGTCACAGGTTCGAGTCCTGTTCCTGCTACACAGAGTAAAGCCAATTATTTGATATTCAAGTAATTGGCTTTTTTGTTTTTGTTTTAGATTAGAAAATGATAAACACAGATACAAAACTCAAAGGAGACATCGCTGAACAAGCTGTTGTTTTACAAGCTTTAAAAAAAAGTTGGAGTGTTTTAAAGCCAATAGGAGATAGACTTCCTTATGATTTAGTTTTTGAGATTGATGGAAGGTTTGTCAAAATTCAAGTAAAAAGTGCTTGGTTCGATACAAAACGACAAAACTATGTTGTTGATACTCGAAGAACTAAGACGAACAGAAGAGAAATGTTAAGGGAAAAATATAGTGAATCAGATTTTGATTTTGCGATTATTTACCTTGAGGAAATACAAATTTTTTATATTATTCCTGTCGGAGTATTTATTCGTTATAGCTCTGAAATTCATTTAGTTGAATCAGAGAAGAGACAAAGAAAACCTAAATCTGCTGATTATCGTGAAGCATGGCATTTATTGAATCCTATTTCAGTAAATCAACAACGAATAGCAGATAACGACTTCTAATCGTATGGAACAACTTAATCATAAAGCAGGCTTTGTCAGTATCGTCGGAAAACCAAACGTTGGAAAATCTACTTTGATGAACGTTTTGGTGGGCGAACGCCTTTCAATTATTACTTCTAAGGCACAAACTACTCGCCATCGTATCATGGGAATTCTGAACGGAACCCATAAAGGAACTGATTTTCAATTGGTTTACTCTGATACGCCTGGAATTATTCTTCCAAAATACGAGTTACATAAATCAATGATGACATTCGTGCATAGTTCTTTGGAAGATGCTGATGTTATTTTGTTTGTAACGGATATTTTTGAAAAGTACGATGAAGATGATGTTATCAATAAATTAGCAAGAATCGACCACGTGCCAGTTTTGTTATTAATTAACAAAATTGATTTGGCCACAGAAGAACAAGTACAGGAAAAAATTGCACATTGGCGTGAACGTTTTCCAACGCAAGCAATTATTCCAATTTCTGCTTTGAAGGAAGAAAATATTGGTCAGATTTTTGATACAATTGTTGAACAATTACCCCTTCATCCGCCATATTTTGATAAAGAAGAATTAACAGACAAACCAGAACGCTTTTTTGCTTCTGAGATTTTAAGAGAAAAAATCTTCTTAAATTATAAAAAAGAGATTCCTTATTCTTGCGAAGTAGTAATTGTTTCTTTCAAAGAAGAGGATAATCTTATCCGAATCTCGGCAGAAATTTATGTGGAAAGAGTAACACAAAGAGCGATTCTGATTGGTCATAAAGGAGAATCTATCAAAAAAGTAGGTACTCAGGCTCGTGAAGCGATGGAAAAATTCTTTGGTAAAAAAGTATTCTTAGAACAATTTATCAAAGTAGAACCAGATTGGCGTTCAAAAGCACAAAAAGTAAAATCGTTTGGTTATAGTCAAGACTAATTTTGATTTGGGAATTGTGATTTCGGATTTGGATTTGAATGTAAACAAACGATTTGGATATTAACTCAAAACTGAATCCGAAAGTGCATATACAAACATTCATAATTCATCACTCATAATTCATAACTCTTTCATTCTTCTACCCCTAATTTTAACAGTATATTGTAATCTTTAACGTTGAGGTGCTTGTTAAGCCAAGATTGAACGACTGATATTCAGGAAATTAATCATAAAAGGTACGCAGGGAACAGCTCAAAAATCAAAAAATGTCAAACATTGTTGCAATTGTAGGTCGCCCAAACGTGGGTAAATCTACGCTTTTTAATCGCCTTATCGAACAGAAAAAGGCAATTATGGATAACGTTTCAGGCGTTACTCGTGACCGTCACTATGGATATGGTGAGTGGATTGGTAAATATTTCACCATTATTGATACTGGTGGCTATGTTCATGGTTCAGATGATACTTTTGAAGGTGCAATTCGTGAACAAGTAGAAATGGCAATCGAAGAAGCAGACGTTTGTTTGTTCGTGGTAGATTGTTCTACTGGTGTTACAGATTTAGATAAGGACTTCGCCAAGGTACTTCGTCGTTCAAAAAAACCTGTTTATATCGTAGCCAACAAAGCTGATACTTATGAAAAAGGTATGGAAGCGGTTGAGTTTTACGAATTAGGGATGGGTGAACCTTATGCGATTGCTGCTGAAAGTGGTTCAGGAACAGGAGATTTATTAGATGCAGTTGTTAGCCATTTTCCAGAAGAAGGAATTGAAAATCCAAATGCTGGTATTCCGAAAATTGCGATTTTAGGAAAACCAAACGTAGGAAAATCATCTTTCTTAAATGCACTTTTAGGAAAAGAAAGAAGTATCGTAACGGATATTGCAGGAACCACTCGTGATGCGATTGATAATCACTATACTTTATTTGGAAAAGATTTTATCATTACCGATACCGCCGGGATTCGTAGAAAAGCAAAAATTGATGATAACATCGAATATTATTCGATTTTGCGTTCAATCAAGGCGATGGAAGAATGTGATGTTGCGGTTATTATTGTTGATGCTACTACAATCGACGTACAAACGGGTTTACAGGCACAAGATATGAACATTATTTCGATGGCTGATAAAGCAAAAAAAGGAATTGTGTTGATGATTAATAAATGGGATTTGGTTGAGAAAGATTCAATGACAGCAAAACGCATTGAAGATGCAGTTCGTCAGAGAATGGCACCAATCAATTATATGCCAATTATTTTTACTTCGGTAAAAGATAAACAGCGTATTTTCCAAGCCGTAGAAAAAGTACTGGAAGTGTATGAAAATAAAACTCGTAAAATTCCTACTTCTAAATTAAATGATGTGATGTTGAAAGTGATTGAAAACTATCCGCCACCAGCTTGGAAAGGGAAGTACATCAAAATCAAATACATGACACAATTACCAACAAAAGCTCCGTCTTTTGTGATGTTCTGTAATTTACCGCAGTATATTCGTGAGTCGTATGAACGTTATTTGGAGAACCAAATGCGTGAACACTTCGATTTTACTGGTGTACCGATTCAGATTTTCTTTAGAAAAAAATAATTATCAAATGAATATGATTTCAGCATATTGGTTACTTCTCGCAATCAGCCCACAAGGCATGAGATAAGTAGCTATTTGATAAAATATATTATTAAAAAGACCTTTCTCAGCGATGTGAAAGGTCTTTTGTTTTTTACCTCAATTTTTAATAAGCCATGAAAGAAATAAGTAAAACAAAGTATTTTGTTGGAGTAGTTTTAGTGTTGACTGGAGCAGTTTTATTTGCTGGGAAAGCTGTTTTGGTAAAGTATAATTATATACATTACCATGTGGATACTGTTTCATTATTAGCTTTAAGGATGCTGTTTTCAGCACCTTTTTACCTGATAATTTTATTTTTTCAACAGAAAGAGGAGAAACAAACAAAGCTGACTACACGTCAATGGTTTTGGATGTTTGCCATTGGTTTAGTGGGTTATTACTTAGCTTCGTTTTTTGACTTTTTGGGTTTAAATTATATCACAGCCAGTGTTGAGCGTCTGATACTTTTTATATATCCAACCATTGTGGTTGTGGTTTCAGCTATTTTCTTAAAAAAGCCTATTCATAAAATTCAATATGTAGCTTTGGTGATTACCTACTTGGGAGTAGCTTTAGCTTTTATTCCAGACTTAAAATTGGGCTTACAGAAAGATTTATTAATTGGTTGTTTCTTGATTTTTTTGAGTGCCTTTACTTACGCACTATTTTTGGTAGGAAGTGGCGAAATGATTCAAAAAGTAGGAGCGTTACGTTTTACTTGTTATTCAATGTTGATTTCCACAGGTATGGTAATTATTCATTATTTAGTTTCTGTTGGGAAAGGGTTGTTGGCGTATGAAGCTGGAGCATATTGGTTGAGCCTTTCAATGGCAGTATTTTCAACGGTAATTCCTTCTTTTATGATTTCGGAAGGTATCAAACGAATTGGTTCGGGAAATGCTTCAATTATTGGAAGTATCGGGCCAGTAGCAACGATTATTATGGCGAGTGTTTTTTTAGATGAACAAATATCAGCTTGGCAATTAGCTGGAACATTCGTGGTGTTATTTGGAGTATTAATGATTTCTTGGAAAGGGAAGAAGTGATAGGAGTTATGAATTATGAGTGATGAATTTTGAAATAATTCAATAAAATCCGTAGCGAGGTTGCCATAGAAAATGGTTTAGTACTTGTAATAAAATGAGTTTATCTTTTCAGGGTATAAATTTTAGTTTATACCCTGAAACTTTTACCTATTTTCCGAAAAATGTAGTATCTAATTTGGCAATACTTCCTTTGCCTCCAACAGCCCAAATACCGTTTCCAGAAATACTAATGGCATGAAAAGGAGAGGTGTCAATTACTTTCCATGACTTTCCAAAATCTTTTGAAAAACTGGTTCCTGATGGTCCAACAGCTATCAGGATTTTTTTCTTGTAAATTGCTACTGCTTCTTTTAATCCAGCTGGATTTGTTTGTGGAGCATCAATCCAAGTTTTACCACCATCGTTAGTTAATAAAACATTCGGAATGGCTTTATTGACTTCCATATAATCTCCACCAACGGCAACTCCATGAATGTTATCCCAAAATCTCAATCCAAATAATCCACTGGTTTTACCCGCTGCCATTGAAGTACTGATTACCTCCCAAGTTTCACCTTGGTTGTTACTTTTGAATATACGTGCATTTGAAGAACCGCCAGTGCAGATATAAGCATTACTCTTGCCAGAAATAATTAAACTTGTACCACTCGCAGCAAAGGCAGCTTCACCCTCTTGATTACTTGGAATATTTTCTGGATTTACAGGCAACCAAGTTTTTCCGCCATCTTTTGTTTTAATAATGTAAAAATGACCATTGATTGGGTCACTAAAAGCTATTCCATTTTGTTTATCCCAGAAATCGATTCCGTCGAAAAATATACCTTTTTCAGAAGTTTGATAAACGATGTTCCATGTATTGCCACCATCTTCAGTTCTGTAAATTTTGGCTTGTCCTTGTTCTGCTTCTCCTGCACTCATCAAAATAGCAGTATTTTCATCAAAGGCATGAACGTCTCTGAAATCTAATTTTTCAGCTTCAGGTACTTGTTTTACTTGCCACGTTTTTCCGCCATCGGTTGTTTTGATGAATGTTCCTTTTGATCCTCCAATCCAAACTACTTTTTCAGAAACGGCATGTATTGCTCTAAAACTAGCATCCGTAGCAAGGTTTTGTTTTATCCATTGCGCATAAGTATTTTGATGCAATAATAAGACTAATAAGTAGGTAATATATTTTAAGGTTGTCATTGATGAAATGATTTATGAATGAAATGCTAATGTACAAAAAGTAGCATAAAAAAAGCCTTCCCAAAATACTTTGAGAAGGCTTTTCTTTATTTATTATAACTATCTATTTACGATAATACGTTTAGTTAAATCAAAATCTCCAGCTTTAAAACGAAGCATGTATTCTCCTTCATTATTATTTCTTAAATCTACAATTACTTTTCCTTTAATTGTTGGTAAAGTACTAGCGTAGATTTGTCTTCCAAGAAGGTCGTAAATCAAAATCTGAGGATTATCGTAATCTGCTAATGTTTCGATTGTTAATAAACCATTACTTGGGTTTGGATAGATAGACAAGCCTTTGAAAATAGCTTCTTCACTAAATGTAAATGCTTTAGAGAAGTTAGAAAAACATCCTAACTGTCCGCCAGGAGCAGAAGCAATAGCGAATACAGTTTTAACTCTTGCACTATAATCACCATATCTATTTGCTTTAATTACCCCTTCTTTAAATGCTAATACTTCTGAACCATATTTCCATTCATATTCATTTCCAGTAGGGAAATTAACTGCTTTCAAAGTATATGTACCATCTTTTTCAATGCTAGCTGCTGAAGCATCAGGGTTATTTCTAACGATGATATTGATTGGTGCTGATTTCGCAGAAACACAACCTGTTGTAGTATTTTTAGCAGTTGCAGTATATTCTCTTGAAATATCAATAAAAGTACCTTGGCTGTTAATAGAAGTAAGATTAAGTGTTTTACCAACTAAACCGGTACTCCAAGTTACTTCAAAAGTACTAGTCGCTAATAGATTAACAGAGTTGATTTTACTGTAATCAGCATTATCTCTCGAACAAAAAGTCGTAAGTCCATCAGCTGCGATAGTTGGGGCATCAGGTACTGGTAAAGCAGTCGTTGTAACGATGTCAGACGAAGGAGATACACATCCACGAGGGTCAATTACTTTTACTGAGAATGTACCAGTTGTTTTCACAGTGATTGATTTAGTAACATCTGCACTACTCCAAAGATATTTTGTTACTTCACCATTTGGTAAATCAGAAGAAGTAATAATTACACTTTGGTCAGCACAAAATGCAAGGCTACTACTTGAAGTAATTGTTGGTTTGGCAGGTAAAGCATAAACCGTAACTTTCACTAAATCTGAAGATGGAGATTTACAGTTGTTAGCATCAATTACTGCTACTGTTAAATCTTGAGAGGTTTTAATCGTGATAGCTTGAGTAGCTTCATTATTACTCCAAACATATTTAACATTTGGTGTTGATGTTAAAGTAACTGCACCACCATCACAAAATGCTAAAACACCATTTGCTGTAATTACAGGTTTGGCAGGAAGTGAATTAACAATCACAGTAGTAGTATCAGATGACTTAGATACACATCCTTTTTCATCAGTGATTTTTAAAGTATACTTACCAGAAGTTTTGATATTATCAATACTTCTAGTGGTAGCTCCTGTATTCCAAGTATAGCTAAATCCTGAAGTTGAAGTAAGCATCACAACGTCGCCATCACAAATAGTAGCATTCAGTTTTGAAGAAGTAATGATTGGTTTAGCTGGTAATGCAAGAGCTGTTAAATTAACGGCATCTGAAATAGGAGATAAACATCCTAAGACGCTTTCAACACCAATGATTTGAATTGATGCAGTTTTGTTGAAAGAATTGACGGTATTTGTAGTACCTAGAGTATCTTGTTTCGCACCATTGATGAACCATTGGAATGATGTAGCAATAGCACTGCTTGTTGCTTTTAACGAAACTGCTTTATCTTCACAAAATTCTAAAGCACTTGCAGTGATTACAGGCTTAGTTGGTACTGTAACTGCTTTAAGTGAAATGGCTTCAGAAATTGGAGAGAGACAATTTAAAACACCTTCCACAGCAATTACTTGCACAGAACCAGTTTGATAAAATTTGTCGATATGACTAATTGTTCCTAGATTTTCATTCCTAACACCGTTCAAAAACCATTGATAGTTTTTGATGATAGATGAACTATCCGTTTTAAGAGAGGTACCTTTGTCTTCACAAAAATCTAAAGCACTTGCAGTAATAACAGGCTTAGCGGGAACTGGAATTGCTTGTACTGTTACAGGATTAGAAATTGGAGAAAGACATCCTAATCTAGCTTCTACAGAAACAACTTGAACTGAACCAGTTTTTTGGAATTTATCAATATGACTAATCGTTCCCATATTAGGTTGCCTAATACCATTCAAATACCATTGATAATTCTTGATAAATTGAATACTATCTGTTTTCAACGTTATACCTTGATCTTCACAGAAAGTAGCAGCTGATGTTGTAATTACTGGTTTTGGCAAAGAATAAAATTCAGCAAAAACCACACCACTTGCATAAGCAGGAGCTTGAGGACAGCTTGGAGATACTACAGAAAGGTAATAATAACCAGACAAAGTAGCCTTTAAGGTAGGAGTTCCGAATCCTTCTGTATTAGGGTCTATAATATTAGGAGCCGAAGGAGTATTGTTTATTCCTAGTGTACGCTCCCAACGATATTCATAATTTGGGTTAGTAATACTAGACTTTAGCGTTATTTTCTCCCCATCACACGCAATACTTCTGTCAAGTGTGATAGTTGGAATTGTTGACGGAGCAGCCTGATATTGAACATTTACACTATTAGAAGGATCTCCAAAACCAAATCCATCATAACATTTAGCATAAACAGTAATGTTAGACGTGATTTCTAAAAACTTAAGGTCACGACCAGGTGAATCCAAGCCTAAATCATTGTTATTGGAATCATACCAATGTGTTTGGCTAGAACCACATCCCGTTGCTCGCACGATAACTACACTAACAGGATCACCAATAGATTGATAACCACACCTATCAATACCAACGTATTCAACGACTGGTCTTGCAGGAATGACTGAATTGCCCGAAGTTTTTGTGGTGCTTGTGTTCTCCCCTGAAGTTGAAGTAGAACCATTTGCCCAGACAACACCTAAAGACGCTATCACAAACAAAATAACTAAGAGTGTTCTTTGAGTAAGGTTGTTCATAATTAAAATATTTTTTTGGTAAAATTTTTAGGTTGAGATTTCAGAAAGTTTAAAGATTGATAGTGGCTTTGTACGAGGCAATTTACCTAATATATTCTAAATAAATGCTATGCCCTGTAAAGTATGAAGTAAAAATAAGACAGGACTAGCTTAAAACCATAAAAAAATCATTAAACTTTTTGAATTCGAAATTTTAAAATGTTCAGGAAATATTTTTAAGCCTTCTATAACACAAGTTTTCAGACTTGTTTTTGAAGAATATTTCCTAATATAAATGCTGAAGATAACGTTAAAAATGCCTTTGGTTCGTTAAAAGGCTATTTTTTCTAAATAAAAAATACACATTTATTTACTTTAAAGTATCAAAAGATATACCTTTGTGATATTATTAATAATTTTATATTTTTTATAATAAATCAGTGATTATTTTCACGATTTTCAATGAATATTCGCAAATTACCATCGGCAAGTCAAGCTTTTAAATATCCTTTATTGATTAAAAGTATTCTTGCTTATTCTACTATGTTAGAGCCTTATAACGAAATCGTTTATAAGGATACTTTGCGATACAACTATTTCGAACTTAATAGAAGAGTACGAAAACAAGCCAATGTTTTAAAAAACTTGGAAATTGACGGAGGAAAAACAATTGCTGTAATCGACTACGATTCTCATCGTTACTTAGAATGTTTCTTTGGCATTCCGATGACTGGCAACGTTTTGCATACTATTAATTGGAGGCTTTCTCCTGCTCAGGTTTTATACACAATCAATCATGCTCAAGACGAAGTAATTATTTGTCATATTGACTTTTTGCCACTTTTGGCTTCAATATTTGATGAAATTACTACGGTGAAAAGTATTATTATTTGCGCTGATAATGGCGAGTTTGTTAATAATACTACTTTGCCAATTATTGGTGAATACGAGGCTCTTTTAGCAAATGCTTCTGATGAATACGATTTTGAAGATTTTGATGAAGATGCAATAGCTACAACTTTTTATACTACTGGAACCACAGGAAATCCTAAAGGTGTTTATTTTACCCATCGCCAATTGGTATTACATACTTTATCAATTAGTGTAACATTTAGTGCAATTGATGGTGCTTGTCGCTTCAATAATTCAGATGTATATATGCCACTTACACCTATGTTTCATGTTCACGCATGGGGTTTTCCGTATGTGGCAACTATGTGCAACACCAAACAGGTTTACATTGGCAAGTTTGAGCCAGAAACAGTTTTGAAGTGTTTTGTGAAAGAAAAAGTCACGTTTTCACACTGCGTGCCAACAATTTTACAAATGTTTGTTAGCCATCCAGCTACGCAACAAATTGATTTGTCTCGTTGGAAAGTTGTAATTGGTGGTTCTGCTTTACCAGAAGCACTGGCTAAAGCGGCTTTACAAAGAGGCGTTGATGTAATTACTGGATACGGAATGTCTGAAACCTGTCCGATTTTATCAACAGTTTATCTCAAGCCAGAAGATGTACAGAATACAGACATAGATTTTCAAGTAAAGGCTCGTACTCGTTCTGGAACTCCTGCAATTTTGGTTGATTTACAATTATTTACAGAAGATGGGAAAGTGGCCGAGAAAGATGGTGAAACAATAGGGGAGATTACTGCTAGAACGCCTTGGTTGACTCAAGGTTACTTTAATGAACCTGAAAAGTCGGAAGAATTGTGGAAAGATGGCTGGTTGCATACTGGTGATGTTGCCACAATGAATCAAAGTAATTCATTGAAGATTACAGACAGAATAAAAGATGTAATAAAGTCGGGCGGTGAATGGGTCAGTTCTATTGCTTTAGAAAATCTAATAGGTAAACATGAGGCTGTTCAAGAAGTAGCGGTTGTAGGAATTCCAGATATAAAATGGGGTGAACGTCCTCATGCAATGATTGTATTAAAAGACGGAAAAAGTTTAACGAAAGAAATACTTAAAGACTTCTTACAAAAATATGTGGATGACCAAACAATTACTGCTTGGACAATCCCAAGTTCGGTTGATTTTGCGAAAGCAATTCCGAAAACATCAGTCGGAAAAATCGACAAAAAAGTAATAAGAGCTTCGTTGGCGAACTTAGAAGAGAAAAGTCTTTCATAATGATTTTTATATAAATGCTTGATTACTGAAACCTTGTTCGGATTCCGAGCAAGGTTTTTTGTTTGTATCTTCGCTTTTCCAATGGTTAGCTTAAATTTATACGTGAGTTGTCGAGAATTTTTTCAAGTATTTTGATTATTGTCAAGATATTAAAAATAGAATGACCAGCAACGGAAAACTTGTAAGAAAGTACTTAATCTCAATTAATTAAAAGACGATGCAAAATACTTCCATAAAAAACCGATTATTTCCTGTTTTTCTTAAATTAGAAGAACTAAATGTTTTACTTGTTGGCGGTGGAAATGTTGGTTTAGAAAAACTTTCTGCAATGCTCAACAATAGTCCAGATGCTAAAGTAACCGTTGTTGGCACTTTTATAAGACCTGAATTAAGAGAATATGCCAAAGCTTTTTCTCAAGTAATTTTAGAAGAAAGGAATTTCGAAAATAGTGATTTGAACGAAAGAGATTTGGTGATTTTAGCAACCGATAATCCAGACTTACATGCAAGTATTAAGCGAATCACAGCAGAACGACATATCCTTTGCAATGTTGCTGATACACCTGCACTTTGTGATTTTTATTTAGGCTCAATCGTACAAAAAGGAGATTTGAAAATTGGGATTTCGACCAATGGAAAATCGCCAACGATGGCCAAAAGAATGCGTGAGTTTTTAGATGATATTATTCCAGACGATATTCAGAATTTATTAGAAAATTTGCGAGAAATTAGAAAATCAATCAAAGGTGATTTTCAGGAAAAAATCAGGGTTTTGAATGAAGTAACTGAAAGTATGATTAATAAAAAATAATCAAATCCGATGAAAACGTTGAAAATTTTGAAAACGAATCAGATAAAAGCATTGGATGCTTTTACGATTCAAAAAGAAGGGATTTCTTCTGTTGATTTAATGGAAAGAGCTTCTGTTGCTTTTTTGAATTGGTTTCTTCAAAAGTATTTTCACAATTCAAAATTGTCTGTCAATGTTTTTTGTGGTTTAGGAAATAATGGTGGCGATGGTTTGGCGATTGCTCGTTTATTGATTCAAAAAGGGTTTTCGGTTAATGTTTTTGTCGTTCAATATGCTGAAAAAACAAGTACTGATTTTGAAGTTAATCTTCGCAGGCTACAAGAATTTAAAAAGGTCTTTTTTATTAAAAATGAAGATGATTTTAAAGTTTTTCAACAAGTCACAACTAATGATATTATCATTGATGCCATTTTGGGTGCAGGTATAAATCGGGCTGTCGATGGACTTTTAAAAGCTTTAATTATTCAATTGAATGAATTGAATGCTGAAAAAATATCGGTTGATATTGCTTCAGGTTTGTTTATGGATGAAGCAAACACAAAAGAAGACATCATTTTTAAACCAAATTTTACCATTACTTTTCAGTTGCCAAAATTGGCTTTAATGCTTCCTCAAAATTATGAGTATGTCGGTGATTGGGAAGTTCTAGACATTGGTTTGAACCAAGAAATGATTTCAGAATTACCTTCTTATTATTTTTACACACAAGATATTCAGCCAAAAGCTCGCCCGAAATTTTCTCATAAAGGTACTTTTGGACATACTTTATTGTTGGCTGGTTCAAAAGGAATGATGGGTGCTGCCATTTTATCGGCCAAAGCTTGTCTGCGTTCAGGAGTAGGAAAACTTACTTGTCATGTTCCGAATATTGCGTTTGAAATCATGCAAATTGCCGTTCCTGAAGCGATGACATGGACAAGTGCCGATGATTTTGACTTTATTTCAACCAATTTTACTGAAAATGATTTAAGTACTTTTCAGTCCATTGCAATCGGCCCAGGCATTGGCACACATCCAGATGTTTATAAAATGCTAGAAAGTGTAATTTTATCGGCTCAAGATAAAAAGCTGGTAATTGATGCTGATGCCTTGAACCTTTTAGCGACTGAAGAAGGGAAAGAATTATTGAATAAATTACCTAGAAATACAATTTTGACACCTCATCCAAAAGAGTTTCAAAAACTATTGGGGAAAACATGGAAAAACGATTATGAAAAACTGGCTTTACTTCAAGCTTTTGCTCAAAAATATCAAATATTGATAGTATTGAAAGGCTATCAATCCGCAGTTGCAACACCCGAAGGTGATATTTACTTTAATGCAACAGGTAATGCAGGAATGGCTACAGGTGGAAGTGGAGATGTATTAACTGGAATTATTGCAGCTTTGCTAGCTCAAGGCTATTCGGCTAAAGAAGCAACGATTTTAGGTGTATTCAAACATGGAGAAGCAGGAGATTTAGCAGCTGATACTCGTGGACAAATGGCAATGATTGCCAGTGACATTATCGAAAATTTAAAATGGTAATTTATTGATTCAATCCATTTATTGCTAGAATTCCTTTCTGAATGAGTAATTGGCTAAAGGCTGTGCTAAAATCGTGAATGGTATCAGCATCAGTCAAATAGGGAAGTAAATAATAAGAAATTCTTGAAGCCAAGAGTTCTTCACAAGTATTTTTTAAAACGCTATCGCTACTCCAAGCTTTGTTTTGAAATATTGCGGGATATGGTTTCCTCATTCCTAATAAATAGTAACCACCATCATTTGCAGGACCAATTACTACTTCATGTGTATCAAGCGCATAAAATGATTTAGTAAGATGCCATAAGCTCAAATCGGGACAATCACTTCCAATAATACTTGCCTTTTTAATATTGTCTTTGCCCAATGTATAAATAAAAGCATTGAGCATTTTTTCTCCTAAATCATTACCAACTTGCAATTGTTTATCGTACAAAGTATTATCCCAAGCATCATTATAGTCGATAAAATCTGAATAGAATAATACCTTTTCTCCAATTAATTGATTAGTAATTGAGCGAGTGATTTCAGTAAGCGTTTCATAAATTTTCAAAGCTTTTTCTTCTCCTAAATCTTGAGCAATTCTAGTTTTTACTTTTCCTAATACTGGATTTTTAATAAAAATAATGAGGGCACTTTGTTGAGGCATTGTTTGTTGAGATGCGGGTGAATAAATAAATCATTTCCTTAAATATAGAAGAAGAGGAGTAATCTACCAAGAAAAGTTTTTGTGAGAGATGTAGAATATATTTTTTTCTGTGGAAGTTTAAATATAATTATTGAATCAGTTTTTACTTGAATTACCTAAAACAATAAAAGCAGACCTTAAGCCTGCCTTTATCGTAAATATTGTTGGAAATATTATTTCAATACTTGATACACAATAAGTGCTGAAATATAAGCCAAGCCAGTCATGTAAAATAGTTGAATGGCTGGGTATTTCCAAGATTTTGTTTCTCTATAAGTAATTGCCAGCGTACTCATACACTGCATGGCAAAAGCATAGAAAATCAATAATGAAAATCCTAATGCTGTGTCATACATCGGCTTACCAGTTGCAGGGTTGATTTCTGCACGCATTCTGTTCATTACCGTCGAATTTTCATCATCTACTTCGCCGCCTAAACTATAAATAGTTGACATTGTACCCACAAAAACTTCACGGGCAGCGAAAGAAGTAATCAATGCAATCCCGATTTTCCAGTCATATCCTAACGGCTTAATGGCTGGTTCGATAACCTTTCCAAATACACCAGCATAAGAGTTTTCTAATTTCTGAGAAGCAATCTTATTGTCTAATTCAATACCAGAAAGTGTTGGATTTTCCGCTTTTACTTTAATTTCTGCTTGTTCAATTGCATCGCCAGGGCCATAACTTGCTAAAACCCATAATACAATTGAAATGGCTACGATAATTTTACCTGCTTCAAAAACGAATGCTTTAGTAGAATTTAATATCGTGATAGCAACGTGCGAAAATCTTGGTCCTTTATATGAAGGTAATTCCATGATGAAATAACTCCTTTCTTGCACTTTCAATAACAACTTCATAATCCAAGCTGAAAATAAAGCCATGAAGAAACCTAATAAATACAAGGCAAAAAGTGCTACTCCTTGTAAATTGAAAATACCAAATAATGAACTTGTTTCAGGAACAACCAAAGCAATCAATACCGTGTAAATCGGTAAACGTGCTGAACAAGACATCAAAGGCGTTACCATGATTGTAATCAATCGGTCTTTCCACGAACTGATACTTCTGGTACTCATGATGGCTGGTACTGCACAAGCGATACCAGAAATTAAAGGCACGACAGATTTTCCACTCAAACCAAATCGACGCATTAATTTATCCATGATAAACATTACTCTCGACATATAACCTGTTTCTTCCAACATGGAAATAAACAAGAATAAAAAGGCAATTTGTGGAATAAAAATCAACACACCACCAATCCCCGAAATCAATCCGTCGGTTAATAAATCGGTTAGTTTTGAATTAGGAAGTTCTGTTTTGAGGAATTCATTCAATGAAGCTACACCTCCGTCAATTAAATCCATTGGATAAGTTGCCCAAGTAAAAATTGCTTGGAAAACAATGAACAAAATGCCCAAGAAAATAAAATAACCCCAGAAACGATGTAAGAAAATTTTATCAAGTCTGTCGGTCCAAGTATTGATTGGTTCTTCCTCAACAGGCATTTCGTGCAAACAGTTATCCACAATTTCATTCAATTGTGCATATCTTGCCATCGTTTCTTTTGATTGCGCTTCCTGTGTTTTCCAACCGTATTTTTCTTGAAGTGCATCAAAACCTACTCTTTGTTGCGTATTGAATTGCCTTAAATTATCGTGTTCAGAAAGCCAAAGTAAGGCATGATAATCGTCAGTATCGCCATATTTCTCTTTGATTTCTTCTACCAATTCTTTTGAATAAGACATCGGAAGCGAATCATTTGAATTATAGCCAGATTCTAAAGTTTTATTCACCGCCAAACGTAAACCGTTTAAACCGATCCCTTTTTTAGCATTGATTTCAGCAATTTCAACATTTAATTCACGAGATAATTTTACAGAATTAATCACAATTCCTTGGTTTTCTGCAACATCAATCATGTTTAGTGCTAAAACTGTTGGAATACCTAAATCACGTACTTGGCTGAAAAGTAGCAAATTACGTTTTAGGTTGGAAGCATCAGCAACAACAATGGCTAAATCTGGATAATCAGGATGTTTGGGATTGGCTAGAATGTTGATAACTACTTGTTCATCCATTGATTTTGGATAAATACTGTAGATGCCGGGTAAATCCAGAATTTCGGCTTCATCCCCAGTTTCTAATTTCCACTTACCAATTAGTTTGTCCATCGTTACTCCAGGGAAATTTCCCGTTTTCTGACGAAGCCCAGTTAGTGAGTTAAATAACGATGATTTCCCAGCGTTTGGATTACCGATGAGAGCTATTTTTGGAGATTTTTTCAATTTTTTAAATTAATTAACGGCAATTTCTTGAGAGCATCCTTTGTTTAAAGAAGCTTTAAAATTAAGTAATTGAATAACATTAAATGTTATTTTCACTTTTTTGATAAATTGTTTAATTACTTTTTAGGCAACTACAATTGTTGAGGCTTCATTCAACCTCATCGAAAGTACATAGCCCGAAACTTTTACTGCGATAGGGTCGCCGAAAGGGGCGATGTGTGTCATAGTGACTTGAGTACCGGGTAGGCAACCCATTTCAAGTAATTTCAACGATAAACCTTGGTCTGTGAAATTTACGATAACTCCTCGTTCTCCTATTTTTAAATCTGCAATGGTTTTCATGGGCTTTGTTTTCATCAGTAAAAACTGAATAAATACTCAAATACTAGAATTGGAATCGAACAGCTAATCTTTCCTCTTTAAAATGGATTTATTTAGACTTATTCTAAAACAAATGCAAATTAACAAAGAGTTCCTTCATTAGAAACAATTAATGACTAAAATCATTTTGGAATGTCAAAATATTATTTTGTTTCATGACCAAGCGTTTTGTTTGTGTCGTAACTTTGCAAAAAAAATACAGAAAGTAGGCATTTGCTTATTCCCGAGAATGTTTAAAGAGATTAAAGCTTTAATAGAAAAAGAAATTACGCTTGAACTAAGACAGAAATATGCTTTAAACGGCATGTTACTCTATATTGTTAGTACAGTGTATGTTTGTTATTTATCTTTTCGAATGAAAGCCAATCAAATCGATAAAATTACGTGGAATACACTCTTTTGGATTATTTTATTATTTACTGCGATGAATGCCATTGCTAAAAGTTTTACGCAAGAGCGTTACGGGAGGCTTTTGTATTATTATACTTTGGCGAGTCCTGTCGGAATTATTCTTTCAAAAATTGTTTACAATACACTTTTGATGTTAGTGCTGGCTTTGGCAGGTTTTGGAGTATATGCTGTGGTGATGGGAAATCCGGTAGGAGATATGCCTTTGTATTTGGCAAGTATTGTATTGGGGGCTGTTGGTTTTTCGAGTACTCTTACGATGATTGCTGGAATTGCTTCAAAAGCTGAAAATAGTGCTACTTTGATGGCAGTCCTTAGCTTTCCAGTTATTCTACCAATGCTTTTGATGTTATTGAAGATTTCTAAAAATGCTTTGGACGGACTTGATAGAGCAAGCAGTTTAGACGAAGTATTTATGCTCTTGGCAATAGATGCCATTGTCCTAGTTTTAAGTGTGATTCTTTTTCCTTTTCTGTGGAGAAGTTAGTTTTTGGAAACTTTAGGATTTTGGACTTTAAGACTTTAAGATTAAAGAAGCAAGAGACAAGACGCAAGATTCAAGACTTTAGGATTCTGGACTTTATGAATTTAGAGGCAATAGATAATATTCAAGGTTTGAGGATAAATGAAGTAGGAGATTTGGAAAAAAAGTTAAAGTATAAATTAAGCAATTTAAAAAGAAAAATAATCAAAGCTTAAAGCTCATAGCTTAAAGCATTTCTTAAATAATGAAACAAAACTGGTATAAAATTCTGGCTGTAGTGCTATTGACTTATGTAGTAATTTGGGGGTTTCTGGGCAGAATTCCTCGTCAGCCTGTACTTCATGAAACTGCTCGCAATCTTTATTTTCATGTTCCGATGTGGTTTGCGATGTTCGCCATGCTAAGTGTTTCGGTATGGAATTCAATTCAATATCTTCGTAACCCTTTAATGAGTTTTGATGACAAAGCATCTGAATATGCTAATACGGGTATTGTTTTCGGAATTGTAGGTATTGCAACAGGAAGTGTTTGGGCAAGATATACTTGGGGAACTTGGTGGACGAATGATGTAAAACTAAATGGTGCTGCGATTGGCTTGTTGATTTACTTTGCCTACATTATTCTAAGAGGTTCTTTTACAGATGAACAGCAAAGGGCAAGAATTTCAGCGATTTATAACATCTTTGCCGTTGCCTTGTTGATACCATTATTGATTATTTTACCAAGAATGACCGATTCTCTTCATCCGGGAAATGGCGGAAATCCAGGTTTTAAACCAATGGATACTGAACATACGATGAGAATTGTGTTTTATCCCGCCTGCATCGGTTGGATTTGTTTAGCTTTCTGGATTACCAGTCTTCGTTTAAGAATTAGAAAATTGATAGCATTGAATCAAGATTAGAAATATGAAAAAAATACTTTCGTTAATCATTTGCTTACTTATTTCAGTAAGCCTTTTTGCCCAAGATAATGCCGCTGGTGAACCAGAAATGGCGGATAAATTATTTGCTGACGGTAGAATTTATGTAGTAGTAGCAGTTGTCGCAACTATTTTCACTGGAATCATCGTTTACTTAATAAATCTTGATAGTAAAATTTCTAAGTTAGAAAAACAAATAAAAAAATAGTGGAAGCTTTGAGCTACTAGCTTTAAGCTTTCAGAAGTGAGTAATTTGGAATGTTAGATTTTAGGATTATTAACAAATCACTAACTCACAATTCACTAAATCACTAATTATAAATATGAAAAAGACGCATATCATCGGACTAATTGTGATTGCTATTGCTGTGGCAATCCTTGTTTCAACAGGTACTGAAGCAAGTACTTATGTTGATTTTTCTGTCGCTGAAAACATGGCAAAAACTGGCGATAACGACCAAGTACATGTAGTTGGCAAATTGAAAAAAGATGCTGCTGGAAACATTCAGGATTTAGTCTATAATCCAACGCTTGATGCCAATCACTTAGAATTTATGCTAATTGATAACAATGGGCGTGAACAAAAAGTAATTTATAATGCTCCAAAACCACAAGATATGGGCAGAGCAGAGCAAATGGTTATCATTGGTAATATGGATGGAAATGTATTTAAGTGTGAAAAAATCTTACTTAAATGTCCTTCAAAATATCAAGATGGTAAAGTAGAGTTTAAAGAAGCAAAACCAGAAAAGCAGTCATAATCTTTATAATTTGTATAGGAAGCTATCGAATATTGAGATAGCTTTTTATTAACGATTTTGGAAAGAAAATTTTGGCTTTTAAAATCCGAAACCCGAAATCCGAAGTCCCCAATCCCTTTATGTTACATACAACCATCGGAAATATTGGTCACTTGTTTATTATTTTGTCGTTTGTGGCATCATTAATTTCAACATTTGGCTACTTCAAATCGGTACAAACCACTGATTTATTAGAACAAGCTTCTTGGAAACGTTTTTCTCGTTTCGCATTTTACATACACGGAGCCGCTGTTATCGGGATAATTGCAGTACTGTACACCATTATTTACAAGCATTATTTTGAATATCACTATGCTTGGTCGCACTCATCAAAAGCATTACCAGTTTATTATATTATTTCCTGTTTTTGGGAAGGTCAAGAAGGTAGCTTTTTGCTCTGGATATTTTGGCATGCCGTTTTAGGAATTGTATTAATCAATACCAATAAACATTGGGAAGCACCCGTAATGGCGATTTTTGGTGCTGTACAAGTATTTTTGTGTTCAATGATTTTAGGAGTAGTATTGCCAATAATTGATTTGAAAATTGGTTCATCACCATTCTTATTAATGCGTGAAGCCATGCCAGATTTACCAGTTTGGGCAATGAAACCAGATTTCGTTCCTGAAGATGGAAATGGCTTGAATCCATTACTTCAAAATTATTGGATGGTTATTCACCCTCCAACCTTATTTTTAGGTTTTGCAACTACTTTAATTCCATTTGCTTATGCCATTGCTGGGCTTTGGAGAAAAGAGTTCAGCGAATGGATTCGTCCAGCTTTGCCTTGGGCTTTAGTTTCAGCTTTAGTGCTGGGTGTTGGTATTATTATGGGTGGTTATTGGGCTTACGAAACCCTAAACTTTGGTGGATATTGGAACTGGGATCCAGTTGAAAATGCTTCATTTGTGCCTTGGTTAGTATTAGTAGCGGCAATTCACTGCATGATTATTTACAAAAATAACGAAGCTGCTTTGCGTACTTCATACATTTTAGTAATTGCTACTTTTGTATTGGTTCTTTACTCTACTTTCTTGAACAGAAGTGGAATTTTGGGAGAAGCCTCTGTACACTCTTTTACTGATTTAGGGCTTTCTGGTCAGTTATTGATTTACATGTTGTTTTTCTTGTTTGTAGCGATTGTTTTATTGGTAATTCGTTGGAAAGACATTCCTTCGGATGAAAAAGAAGTATCAACTTATAGTCGTGAATTCTGGATTTTTATGGGAGCAACTACACTTTGCTTGTCGTCATTCCAGATTATTGCTGCTACTTCATTGCCAGTTTATAATAAAATAGTTGAAGGTTTAGGCTTTGTTTCAAAATTAGCACCGCCTGCCGATGCTCCAACTTACTATTCTAAATTTCAATTATGGTTTGGTGTTGGTATTGCTATTTTCTCTGGAATCGGGCAATCATTTTGGTGGAGAAAAATCAAAAAAGAAACCCTTAGCAAACATTTATTAACACCACTTTTGTTAAGTTTGATTTTAACTTTCGTAGCGATTTTCTTCACTACAAAAGCACAAGTAGGAGATTTCTTCGGTACGCCAACTTATATTATTTTGTTGTTTGGAGGTATTTTCTCTATCATCACAAATGGCAGTATTTTGTTAGATATTTTCAAAGGAAATTATAAATTATCAGGCGGAGCTGTTACACACATTGGTGTGGCAATGATGCTTCTTGGTATTTTGTTTTCTTCAGGTTATTCAAAGGTTGTTTCAATCAATAATAGTGGCTTTGCGATTTCTGAAAAAGATGAAGCTTTTACAAAAGACAACGATAAAGAAAATAAAGAAAACGTAATTCTTTGGCTGAATACTCCATCTGAAATGAGTGATTACACACTTACTTATAAAGGAGTAAGAGTGGAAGGAAGAGAATTGCCAGAATATCTTCATCCTAAACAAGTAGAATTGATTGAAAATGATTTCCATGCAGTTGCTTTGGAAGACATCGTTCAGCAAGGGAAGAAATATTATTCAGCGGGTGATACTTTACCTGTTTTTCCAGAAAACAAATTCTATGAAATTGATTTCAGAGATAAAGAAGGAAAAATAACGACACTTTTCCCTAGGTTTCAGATTAATAAAAAGATGGGAAATGCGCCATCTCCAGCCCTAAAACATACCATTGGTGGTGACCTTTATACTTATGTGGCTTTAGCACCAAATTTGGAAGAAAAGGAGTGGAGTAAAACCGAAAACTTTACGGTAGCTTTGAAAGATACTTTCTTCTTGAACGACTATGTAGCGGTTTTAGACCAAGTAAAGCGTGTTGATACTTATGAAGGAAAGCCATTAGGAGTAAATGATGCAGCAGTGCAAGCTACAATAAAAGTAATGGGGAAAGATTTTAGACCTTACGAAGTAAATCCAATTTTTGTGATTAAAGAAGGCTTGGTAGCTATGCCAGCAATTGAAAATGATGAAATTGGCGTAAGAGCAAAATTTACCAATATTGATCCTAAAACTGGTCAGTTTGGTTTTGCCATCAACACCACGCAAAGAGATTTTATCATCTTGAAAGCCATTCAAAAGCCATTAATCAACTTACTTTGGTTAGGAACTTTGGTATTAATTGTTGGTTTTGTAATGGCAATTATCAGAAGATACAGAGAATTCAAATTGATGAGAGACAAAGGTTTTTAAATAAAATTCCTAAGCGTTTTATTAAATATCAAAACGCTTAGGGTTTGTTTTAAAGCTTAAAATGTAAGATTGACATGAGTAAAAAAGAAATACTTCTTCTATTTGCAGCCATTGGTTTTATCATCATGTGGATATTAGATTTACGTGCAGGTTTACCCGCTGGACTAGAACCTACCTTTTGGAATAAGATATTTTATCATTATTCATTCCTAATGTTTGCAATGGTTTGTCTTTTTTACTTCCAATATTCTAAACAAATTCGTTTGAAAAAAGAAGAGGAAGAAGCTAAAAATAAACCAAGCGAAAAGCCAAAAGATGATAAACAAGCCCAAAGAAAGGCTTTATTGAAAGGGAAAAAATAAGCGATTTTAAAGATTTCTTTCTATATTTGAGGAAGTAACAACAATTTTGTTAGGCAAATCTCTAAGCTCCTAACCCAAAATATGGACTCCCAACAAGCACTAAGTATAATAATCGCCATTATCGCCTCGGCATTTTTTTCAGGTGTTGAAATGGCTTTTGTATCTGCCAATAAACTTTATTTTGAACTCCAAGCAAAACAAGGAGTAATTACTGGGCAGATTATCTCTAACTATCTAAAAAATCCTTCAAAATTTATCGGAACGATGCTCATCGGAAATACACTTTCCTTGGTAGCCTACGGTATTTTTATGGAAGGATATTTACATCATGAAATAGAAATGTATTTGCCAATTTCGGGCATTGCTGCTGGATTAATTGCTTCTTTTATCGGTACAGTAATTATTTTAGCAACGTCTGAATTTACGCCTAAAAGTATTTTTTTATTGAATCCTGATGGCTTTTTAGAAGTATTAGCTATTCCTATTCTGATTATTTATACATTAATGTACCCATTAGTTTGGGCAATTGTTGGTTTGTCTAAATGGTTTATTAACAATGTTTTACGGTTAGAATATTCTGAAGAAAGACCAGCTTTCGGCTTGACGGATTTGAACAATTACCTTCAAAATCTGAATCGTAAAACATCCACAGAAGAAGAAGCAGAAGTCGATACTAAAATCTTCAATAACGCACTTGAATTCAAACAAGTACGTGTTCGTGATTGTATGATTCCAAGAACAGATATTGTAGGAGTGGACATTGAAGACGGTATTGAAGAATTGAAAAAAGTATTTGTAGAAAGTGGACATTCAAGAGTACTCATCTACAAAGAAACAATGGAGGACGTTTTAGGATATTGTCATTCTTTAGCTTTATTTAAAAAACCCAAAGAAATTCAGGGTATTTTAACGCCTATTCCGATTGTGCCTGAAGCGATGCCTGCGAAAGATTTGTTATTCCGTTTTTCTAAAGAACATAAATCGCTTGCTTTAGTCGTTGATGAATTTGGAAGTACTGCTGGTTTAGTAAGTATGGAAGATGTAATGGAGCAGATTTTTGGTGAAATTGAGGACGAATACGATGATAATGAAAATCTTACCGAAAAACGACTTGAAGATAAAACCTATTTGCTTTCTGCAAGATTAGAAATTGATTATTTGAATGATAAATACGATTGGAACCTTCCGGAAGGCGATTATGATACTTTAGGAGGTATGATAATCAGTATTAATGAAGATATTCCAGAAATTAACGAAACGATTATTTTTCATCCATTCAATTTCCAAATTATTGAAATGACGGATGCAAGAATAGATATTGTAAAATTGATGATAATTGGCGACATCGAAAAGAAATCAGAATCTTACACGATGAAACATTAGTTGATTTTACAGAATTACGTTGATTAAAGTCTGGCTTTTCATCTCTGTTTCATACCATTCCTTTACAGGGTTTGAATCAGAAGTAATGCCACAACCTGCAAAAAAAGTAGCGTGATTGCCTTGGATTTTTACTGTTCTTAGATTGACAAATAAATGACTTTCTTCTTTGATATTTATTGGACCAAGAAATCCACTGTAAAATTCCCGATTGTGTAATTCCGTTTCAGCAATCAAACGTAAAGCCGCATCTTTTGGCATTCCACAGACGGCCGAAGTAGGATGCAATAATTCAAGCATTACTGTTCCTAATTGAGGAAAATTAAGAGCTTTTGTATCTACTTTAAAATCGGTTCTCAAGTGCATCAAATTGCCTGCTTGCACCGTTTTTGGTCCACTTTCGCAGTATTCTCTCAAACGAATTTTCTTGAAACATTCAATAACGTATCTACTTACAAAAGCTTGTTCTTCAATTTCTTTATGCGACCAACGAATACTGATTGGCGAAAGCATTTCACCATTATCACCAACAGCAGATTGAGTACCAGCTAAAGACATCGTTTTGAAAATACCTTGTGCATCTACACTAACCAAGGTTTCTGGAGTTGCTCCAAGCCAAATCGCTTCAAATTCTGGCAAATACACCAAAGAGACAAAGGCATTTGGATAAGCCTTGCATAATTTCTGGAAAGCATCAATTACTTCAAAACTTTCTGGTAAAGTAACGTTTTTAGTTCTTGATAAAACTACTTTTTGCATTTCACCATTTTCAATGGCAATGATGGCTTTTGAAACCATTTCTGCAAAAATCATTTCATTGTATAATCCACCATCCCATTTTTCTAAGGTACTTTCTGAAATGTGGACTTGTTGTTTTTTGATATTTTTTTCGGGTGATGAATTTACTTTATTTTCTTCTGAATAATCTAAATATTTTCGTTCAAAAACTTCTGCCTCAAGTGGTTTGCCTTTGAGGTCATCTTCAATTTCATGATTATTCGTATCAAATCGATAGTATAAATCACCTTTAAGAAATAGTGATTCTCCTTGGAATGGACTCATCACAAAACCAGCAGGTAATTCATCTAAATCAATTTTTGTACGTTGAGTACTCCCAGAAAGATCAATAATTAATTGTTTCTCAGTAGATCGTGGCAACTGCCAAAGTGCCAAAGGAAAACCCTCTGCAAAAGCAATTTGCGAGAGTCTTTCTAATTTATGTGTTTGTTGTGAAATATGAAATTCCGAAGTCGGGGTCATATCCTGAAGTGTTTTAGTAATTTACAAAGAACTATAAAATTAACATCTTGTGTATAAATGCGGTTTCAGAAAATTTCAAAAATTTCCTAATATTTTATAAGTATTTGATTATTAAAAATTTAAGTGAGAAAAGATTTTGATACTCATTATCTTTTCTCAATAATAGCGGTGGTTAATCTACTGGCACAAACTAAATCGCCTTTATCGTCGCTTATTTTAATGTCCCAAACGTGTACAGTTCTTCCAATTTTTAAGGGATAGCATTTTGCATAAACAAAGCCTCCACGGGCTGATTTTAAGTGATTAGCATTGATTTCAATGCCAACGGCGGCTTGTTTTTCAGGGTTTTCTAACATCATCCAAGAGGCGATACTCCCCAAAGATTCTGCTAATACTACTGATGCTCCGCCATGAAGTAAACCCATAGGTTGTTTAGTGCGTTCATCTACAGGCATTTTGGCGGCAATATAAGTGTCTGTTATTTCGGTGAATTCAATTCCTAAAAGTCCAACCATATTGCCTTTACTTCTTTCATTAAGTTCTTCGAGTGTATAGGATGTTTTTATCATGTTGATGATTTGATTTATGCTCAAAAACTGTATTTTTGCGGGAAATTAGTCAAACTAAATGAGTTTTTTATTGATTAACTTTACATAATTTGTAAAAAAGCATCAAACCCATTAAAAAGATTGTCATAAAATATAATCCTTCAAATCAATGTCCAACGAGCAATCACAAACTCCCAAAATAAAGACCGTTTATTTAATCCGCCATGGAGAAACAGATTTCAACCGACAAGGTATTGTTCAAGGCAGTGGTGTTGATTCTGAATTGAATGAATTAGGGCATGCTCAGGCAGAAGCTTTTTTCCAAAAATATCATCACATTAATTTTGATAAAGTATATACTTCGGCATTACAGAGGACACACCAATCAGTAAAGAAATTTCTTGAAAAAGGACTTCCTTGGGAACAACACGAAGGACTAAACGAAATCAGTTGGGGCGTGCGTGAAGGAAGAGTACCCAATGACGTTGATAATGAGTATTATAAAATACTTATTGATAGTTGGATTAATGGTAAGGTAGATATGCCTTCAGAAGGCGGCGAAAGTCCTTTAGATGTAATTACTCGCCAAAAGCCAGTGATTGATTTGATTTTATCTCGCCCAGATGAAGAAACGATTTTGGTAGCTATGCACGGAAGAGCCATCAGAATTATTTTAACATTATTATTGGAACGTGAATTGCATGAAATGGATACTTTCGAACACGCCAACCTTTGTTTGTACAAACTTATTTATGATTACGAACAGGGTAAATTTTTTGTAGAATTAGAAAACGACCTTTCACATCTCGACGATCTTATCGTTGATTAATCATATTTTAGGGAAATATGTAAAATACTTCTTTCATATTTCCCTTAATTCTTCATTTCCTCTTTTATCCGTTTATCAAGCCCACTTTCCGTTTACTGAATAATTTCATTGCTTTTTAGTACATTGCCTTAATTTGTTGTTAAAAGGGTAGAAGAAACAGGAGTAAATAGAGATTTACACTTCATTTTAGAAGTGTTTAGAAAAGAATAATATGTCCAGAGCTAAGTTATATTGGATTTTACAAGTATTCGGCTGGTCGGCGTGGTTGGCAAACGAAGCTTTGATTTATTCGAATGATTTTGGTTGGTCTTTAGATTGGTTTGTTGCAGCACTTTTGAATGTTGTTGTTGCCATTGTAATTACTCATAATTTCAGAAAAATCATTAAAAAATACGGTTGGGTAGAACTTCCAATCGACAGAGTAATTCCCCGAATATTGATTGCCGTCGGTTTTATGTCAGTTTTTATGGCATTTGTCAATATTCCATTAGATTCTTACTTGTTGCGAGAAGAAGAAGAAAGAGACCTTTGGTCATTCTTTTTTGTGATGCAGTTTATTTTTAGCTGGGCAAAACCATTGATGATTTGGACATTGTTTTATTATGCTTCACATTATTTCGAAAGAAAATCAGAAGTAGAAGTCGATAAAATTCGATTAGAATCGTCAGTGAAAGAAACCGAATCAAAAGTATTAAGAGCGCAAATGAATCCACATTTTATGTTCAATGCTTTGAATAGTATTCGTGCTTTGATTTTGGAAGAACCTGATAAAGCTCAAAAAGCAGTAACGCAATTATCAAATATTCTAAGAAGTTCTTTGCTGGCAGATAGAAGAAAAACAGTTTCACTTTCTGAGGAATTAAGAACGGTAGAGGATTATTTAGCACTAGAAAAAATCCGTTACGAAGAACGTCTGCAAATCAGAAAAAATATTTATCCAGACACGATGCACGTACAAGTACCGCCAATGTTATTACAAACTTTGGTAGAAAATGCGATAAAACATGGCGTTTCGAAGCCCGTAAAAGGTGGTTTTGTGAGTTTAGAGGCAAAATTGGTAGGAAAGAATTTGTTAATCATTATCAGTAATACTGGTGTTTTAGAAACTACAGATTCAGGTGGTTTCGGACTTGAAAACACTGCACATCGTTTAGAATTACTCTTTGGTCCAGAGTCTAAATTTAGAATTTATCAAGCATCGAAAGATGTCGTTACAGCTGAAATCACGATACCGATTCCACATGTTGAATCGGAAAAAGATACACCTTTTTCAAAAATTACTAATATTGTAAAACCTAAAGTGACAATCTAAAAAGATGATTAGAAGCGACGCTAATCAGAAACCATAAATTTTAATATGAAGGCTATCATTGTTGATGACGAACGTTTGGCAAGAAACGAATTAAAACGCTTGCTAGAGAATTTTCCTAAAATAAATATCGTTGGAGAAGCTGCCAATGCAGATGAGGCAGTTGTGATGATTGACGAGCTACATCCTGATTTATTGTTTTTGGATATTCAAATGCCAGGCAAAACAGGTTTTGATTTATTGAGTGATTTGGAAGGTTATGTACCAGAAGTAATTTTTACAACTGCGTACGACGAATACGCTATCAAAGCCTTTGAGTTTAATGCTTTAGACTATCTGCTTAAACCGATTGAATTACACAGATTAAGTGAAGCAATTCAAAAAGTAGAAGAAGAATTTGACCGCCAAAAACAACTTACTGAAACGGTAAAAGATAGTACCATTGTTTTGACAGAAAATGACCAAGTTTTTGTAAAAGATGGTGAGAAATGCTGGTTTGTGCGTTTAGGAAATGTTCGTTTGTTCGAATCAATGGGAAATTATGTGAGATTGTACTTTGATGACCAGAAACCATTGGTTTTAAAATCATTAAATGCCTTAGAAGATAGACTAGACCCAAAAACCTTTTTTAGAGCTAACCGAAAGCATATTATCAATCTTAAATATATTCAGAAAATCGAGCCTTGGTTTTCAGGCGGTTTACAAGTAACCTTGCGAGAAAGTGGAGATAAAATCGAAATTTCTCGTCGCCAAGCAATTAGATTTAAAGAATTATTAAGTTTATAAACATTACAAGATGGTCGTTAGTTTTAAATCTAAACTAACGACCATTTTTCTTTTATATGAAAAAGCCAAGTATTGATGAGTTACATAATCCAAATCATTTTTCACTTGTAGAATCATTCAAGATTGAAGAAATGATGGCATTTTTAATGAAAGAATTGGGTGCTAAAACCGATAAACCCAAAAGTAAAGGCAATCCTGTAATAAAAATTCTTCTATTAGGGATTTTGGGTGGAATTTTTGGCTACTTTGTCGGTAAACAAATCGTTCAGTATAAGATTGACCCTTGGCAGTTTTTAGAAGCTTTCGGACTATTAATTTTTGTATTACTTCCCATTCATGAAGGCATTCATGGATTAGTTTTTAAAATACTTGGAGCGGAGAAAGTAGGTTTTGGTTGGACACCCAAAACATTAATGGTTTATGCTTATGCTCAGAAATTTGTGATGAGTTTGAAAGAAAATGCTATTGTTGCAGTGATGCCTTTTCTGATGATTACTTTGGCTTTGTTAATTACCTTTTTTGCTTTGCCTGAATATAAAACCCTTATAGTTTCTACTTTTGTTTTACACACTTATGGCTGTTTGGGCGACTTTATTCTGATAAAATATTACTTCAAATATCGTCATAAACAAATGTTCACTTATGACGATATTGATGAGGCTGGAATGACTTATTTTTTTGAGAAAGATTAATTTAACCTCTGAGATTCGCCAGTTTTTGTTCTTCAATAATGGTGATTTCACTTCCACTTACTTCAATCAATTTATCTGATTTAAAATCACTCAATGTTCGGATGAGTGATTCTGTAGCTGTACCTACAACTGATGCTAAATCGTCTCTAGAAATTCTAATTGAAAATTTATCTTGCTTTTCGGTTTTATATTTTTTAGATAACATTACCAAGGCATCAGCAGTACGTTTTCGTAAAGAATTATAAGCCATTTGAGTTAACTGCTTTTCTTTTTCCTGAATATCATTTGCCAACATTTTGATGAATTTGTTTGCAACAGATTGATTTCTTGTAATTAATTCTAAAAAATCGTTTTTAGGAATTCCGATTACTTCACAATCTTCAAGTGCTTCTGCCGATTCTTGGTATTCAGTTGATTCAATAATTGCAATATGCCCAAAAAAATCTCCAGAATTATATAAACCCGTTACAAATTCCTTCCCATCTCGGTTTGATTGATACGTTTTAATTTTCCCAGATTTTAGGAAGTAAAACTTAATAGGTTCGTCGCCTTCAGTATAAATCAATTGCTTTTTCTTGGTAGCCGATACTTTTCTATCTTTAGAAAGTGAGTTGATATCAACATATTCACGTGCTTGTTGATAAAGCTCTTCTAACTCTAATTCTGTATTTTTAAATGATTTTGAAAGATTATCAATCTTTTTCAATCTACTTTCAATGGCATTCAAAAGCTCAATTTCTTGGAAAGGCTTCGTTAAGTAATCATCAGCCCCCATTTCCATGCCTTTTCGATGGTCCGAGCGTTCAGCTTTTGCCGTTAAGAAAATGAATGGAATATTTTGTAATTCTGGATTTTGGCTAAAAATATGCAATACTCCATACCCATCCAAAATTGGCATCATAATGTCGCAAATCACTAAGTCGGGTTTTACTTTTTGGGCAAGTTCAACCCCTACTTTTCCATTTTCGGCAGTCAGAACATTGTAGCTTGCAAGTTCTAAAATTTCAGCGGTTGTTTCTCTGATATCGTCACTGTCTTCTATGAGGAGTATTGTTTTCATTTGCGAGTATTTAAGGGTGTTTCTTGTTAATTAAGATTCCAGAAAGATTTCTACCAAAAATAAAAAAGATTAATTAAATATTGATACTTTGATTGCTTTTAAAAATCACAGAGCAAATTTTATACTGAAAGTTGTACCACGATTTAAAGTACTTTCAACAAATACTTTTCCATTCAACAGTTCGGCGTAGCGAGCTACAATGTGTAAGCCCAATCCTGTTCCTTGAATATTTGTAACATTTGTACCTCTAAAAAAACGGTCAAATAAATGTTTTTGGTCATCTTCTGAAATACCCACACCTTGGTCAGAAACCTTCAAGATAAGTATATTGTCGAGCTTTTCAGTAGAAATATCAATGATTGAGTTTTCATTTGAAAACTTGATGGCATTTGAACCTAAATTGATAATGATTTTTCGAAATAGAGATTTATCTAAACAAACAGTAGTTTCTCCAAAATGTTGATATGCTATTTGTTGGTTTTTCTTCAGCATATTTTTGAGATCATTGTTGCTTTCTTCTACTAATTTTGGTAAATCGAAATTAGCCAATTTAGCATTTACTTTTCCTTCCTCAAGTTTACCAACAGAAAGGAATTCTTCAAGAATATCTGTTAAATTACCAACGGCATTCATTATTCGTTGAGTATGCCGCTCTCTTTTTTCTTGGTCTTCAGTTTTTGTATATTTCTCAATTAAGTAAGCCGCCGATAGTATAGCCGTGAGGGGCGTTCTGAATTCATGCGAAGCCATGGCAACAAACCTAGATTTAAGCTCACCCAAGTCCTTCTCTTTATTCAGTGCAATTTCTAGTTCTTTTTTAGATTGTTCAAGATTTTTAAGCGTTTCTACCAGAGCATTTGTTCTATTTACTACTTCTTTTTCAAGACTATTATTAAGTTTTTGAATCTCAGTAGTTTTTATTAATAAATCGGTTTCAGCTTTTTTCTTGAAAGTGGCATCATTAATAAAAGAAATATAGTAAGGTTTATCACCAGATTTAAAATGGCTCAAACTGATTTCTACAGGGAAAAGTGTACCATCTTTCTTGCGAGCTTTTAAATCAAGACCAATTCCCATGGGTCTTGATTGTGGCTTATTGGTATAATTAGCATAGGTTTCACGGTGCTTTTCTCTGATATTTTGTGGAATTAGTATTTCCAATTGTTTACCTTCCAATTCCCCTTGTTCGTAGCCAAACATAACATTGGCAAAGCGATTAGATAAAATGATTACTCCTTCACGGTCAACCATAACCAAACCAATAGCAGAGTGCATAAACAAAGCTTCAAAGCGATTGTTATCATCTTTTAATTGTTGTTCAGCCTTTTTCTGATATGAAATATCGTTAATACGCACCAAGTAATATGGAGTTTCCTCACTTTCGAACATAGAGATTTGTAAAGTTCCCCAGAACTCAAGATGGTTACTTGTCTCAAAAAGAGTATCCTCTATCCAAGTTTGATTTTCCTGTAAATGTTGATAGATTTTATCATGATTTTCAAGATTGAGTTTATCTTTTCTAAAACCATGTGGGTATTTGGCTTTAAAATCATCTAAATCAGAAGCTTCGAGCATACTTAGCCCCACTTTGTTTATAAAAACATAATGATGGGTAGATATGTTATAGATACCCATAAAAGCTGGAGTATCCTCTAAAATTGTTTTTAAAAGTATAGTATTGATAGGGAAGTCCATAGTAATATTTTTTTAGATAAATAAAGGTACAAATTTGCTTGATGCTAAGAAAATAAACTTGAGATATATCAGCTTAGTATATGATTTTTATACTAGGTCGTCCATGAAAAAGAGGAGAAATTTATAGTATTAAAAATTTAATAATTAAGGAAACAAACTATGGAAAAGGTAGAAAATAATGTTTATGATACTCAGGTATTTAAATATGGTGTGTATCATAAAGAGAATGTAAAATGGTTACAAAACTTAGCCTTTTATCGTGAAGAATTATCATATTTTGGTACATTAATTGACGACGTAAAAGATAAGAATACTAAATTAGAAGTATTAAATCAGGTTTTTGTATTTGAAAACCGACTACAAAGCCTTCATAGAGAATCAGACGAGTTATTACAGTTGATAAATCAAGAGCACTGGGGCTTTGAAGATGATGCTTTGGGTAAAGAGTTTTTATTAGGAGAAGAAATATGTACTCAACATTTTTCACTACGTGAGCGTTATCAAGTTTTCGAAAATGAATTTATTCGTACAAAACACGATTTTTATAAGTGCTTATCTAAAATACTTTAATCTTAGAATGTTATGAAATTTGATGTTTGTCACCACGAAAACATGCAATGGATAGAATCATTAGCATTTTATACCGACGAATTGCAGTACTTCCAAAAGTTGATTGAAGAAGTGAAGAGTAAAAATACAGATGAAGAATTGTTGCAGGAAGTAAATACCTTCAACCAAGAGTTTAGTAATGCGAAAGAGGTAATTGAAAATTTGCTTATTGGGATTAAAACTCAAGAAGAACGTTTTGCAGATTATGCCCAAGCTCAAAGTTTTTTATTTGATGAACAAATGGAATTAGTTCATGAACGACAAAGGTCAGCTTTTGAAACGCTTGAAAAAGACTTTGTCTTACATAAACACCAGTTTTATCGTTTGTTGGGGAAAATACTTTGATTCGATAATCATTTTTAAGTTTTAAAGAGAAGGGGTTAGTACTTGTACTAACTCCTTTTTTGTTAAATAGAATTAAACGTATAAGTATAAATAATTAAACATTTTGTGCAACTTTTACTTGTTAAGTGACTAAATTCAGCCTAAATTTAAATCATATTCTTTCTCATCTCTCCTTAATAAGCTTCTTCGAAACACTGGCACAATAATTTAGAGATTAATTCTTGTTTCAGTTTTACTAAAACTGTTGTATCTGAATTTGAACTTTTTTTAACAATTATATAAAACTCTGTATGAAAAAACTCTTTTACTTTCTAATTGCATTTGGTATTACTAGCCAAGTAGTAGCACAGTCCATTCCCTCATCACAAAAACCCCCAATTTTAACTGAATATCAGTATGGAAGAAACTCTATTAGTATCCAATTTGGAACAATGGGTTTTGGTGGAGAAGTAGCTCAAGCATTGAAACTAGACAATTCGTTGAACCTCAGAATTGGTGTTAGTTATTTTGATGTCAGTATGTTTGTAACTCCGCCTATTACAATTTCGCTAGGCGATGATGCTTCAGATATTGATGTTACTCCCAAAGTTAAATCAGTACTGATAGATGCTTTTGTGGACTATCATCCATTCAAAAACAAGTCTTTCAAATTAGTTGGAGGCTTGGCTTACGGAACAGGAGATTCTGAAGTAATGGCTGAACCAACCATTAAAACAGGTACTTTTAAATTTGCATCAGACTTTGAAATGGATGCTGAAGATTTCGGGAAAGCTAATCTTAGAGTATCTGGAAATGCTATTCGTCCATACGTAGGTTTTGGCTTTGGGAGAGCAATTCCTAAAAGACGTGTAGGTTTTGGGGTAGAGTTAGGAACTTATTATTCAGGTTCGCCTAAATTAGCTTTAGACCGTTCTGGAGTTGTTGAAACACTTATTACTGATGCCAATATTCTCAGTATCCAGAATAATGTCAAAAACTATTCATTTATTCCGAAATTATCTTTTTCGATTAGAGTTAAAATCTAATTTATAAAAAGTAATTACGGTTTAAAATCTTTAATTCTAAGATAGATAGATGATAGATGGACAATATTCTAAATAGGAAAACGAAATCAATCATTTGTTGAAATTTAACTTAAAACGATATTTCAGAAGATGAAAAAATATATTAATTACGCAATTTTAATTTTTACTGCTATTACAGTAAGTTATTCCTGTACGCCACCTTTAGAGGGTGTTCAGTTTAAATTTCCAGATGCTGTTACTGGGTCAAGTATTATTGTACAGTACTCTCAAGCAAATGATAATGTTGGAGAAGTTCCTAATACAATGACTGTACGTATTGGTGGAAAAGATTCTTCAAAAGTGGTAGATAGCTTTAATAAAAAAGTGTATAAACCCAAAAATGGTATCATGATTTTAGCATTAAAACCAGGTACAGTGGCAAGTGCTGCATCACCAATTAAATTTTCAATCATTACTGAAAGTGAAGGTTATTTGAAGGAAATTACTCCTATTGAAATAACAAGCAATGATGAACAAAAAGTTATTATTAAAGTCACTAAAATTGCCACACCACCAGAAGGCACAACGGTGATTCAAAAAGCAGAAGATGCTGATAATACAGGAAAAACTACAAAAGCTATTCAAATAACTACACCAACTTTGGCTGGAAGTAGTCACACTGCCACATTGAGTATCAATGCAGGAATTACCATAAAAGATGCTGCTGGAATCCCTGTTGCTGGAAAATTGAATGTTGTATTGGTACAAGTTGATCCTAAAAAGTCAAGTGTAATTGTAAATAAGCAACAAGCAGGAATGAAAGTTGTTGATAAAAACGATAACGCTATTCCGAATTTTAGCATCAATCCAATTTCAGCAGTGAGTGCGGAAATTTCAAATGAGAGTAGCCAGAAAGTAAAAACCTTCTCTGCACCAATTGAAATTAAATTTCAGTTTGGAGTAGGAACTAAAAATTCAGCAGGACAAGATATTAAAGAAGGAGATGTTTTAAGTTTTGCAAGCTACGATGAAGATGCTAAAACCTTGAAATATGAAGGCACAAGTACTGTTAAGAAAAACGGAAATGTGTTGGAATTTGTCGCTTCAGTAAATCATTTAACTGAATTTTACTGTGGCGATTTATTATCGGAATGCTCTAATCTTAAATTAAATATTTTAAACGATCCTCTTTATGTTGGTGAAACCATCCATACAACTGTGGTAGATAATAGCGGAAGAGTATTATTTAATGAATCTCACGGATTAGGTACAACATTAAATTGTAAGCTTTTTGTGCAAGGTCAAATAGGAGGAAACTCGCCAACATCATCTAATATCACTGTTACTACAAAAAGTATTACTGGAAAAACACTTTTCACAAAAACACTTAATGTAAGTTGTGCAGACGTAAATGCAGTGACAAATGTTGATGTTGCTTTGGTAAGTCCTATCAACTACGTTAAGATAACAATTACTCCTAAATGTGATAATGGCTTTGCCTTTAAAATTGGAGATGTTCAAGCAGCCGCAGATTTAAAAGATGGAAAAGGATATACAAGTATAGGTGTATTAAAGTCAACAGCTGATAATAAATTGGTTGCTCAGACCACACTTTTAAATAGAGGAGAGAAATACAACTTTATGTTTAATCTTGGTGGAATTTGGTATTATCAAAACGATTTGTGGATTGATAATTCTGCTACTTTGAACTCTACATTTAGTTTACCATCGTTTTTATGTAAATAAATCAAATAGACACAAACAAAAAGGCTTCCGAATTCGGAAGCCTTTTTCATGAATATTTACCCTAAAACTAATGTAATAATTCTTCTATACCTGCTACTTTTCCTATTTTTGAATTGCATTCTTTATAGTATTCGTTTTCCCAATCACTTAAATTTTCGATGGTTTTATCTGCAATATTTGTTAAAGCTTCATTGGTTAAAAATGCTTGATGCCCTGTTATTAACACATTTTTATGGGCTAATAAAGCCAAAAGTAACTCGTCTTTTTTCTCATTACTTTCGTGATTTTTAAAGAAAATACCTCTCTCTTTTTCGTAAACATCCAAGCCTAAATAAGCTATTTTCCCAGCCTTTAAAGCTTCAAGTACTTCTTTGGTATTAATAATTCCTCCACGACTTGTGTTTATCAACATGACACCGTCTTTCATTTTGCCAATACTCTCTTGGTTGATTAAATACTTTGTTTGAGGAGTAAAAGGTAAATGTAAAGTAATAATATCAGCCTCAGCATAAAGTGTATCTAGCGATACATACGCAAAATGTTGCGTTAAGGCTTTCGTGTAATCATGTTTTATATCATAAACTAATACTTTACAACCAAAACCATTCAAAATTTTGGCTACAATCGAACCGATTTCACCTAGACCAATAATCCCAACAGTTTTTTTATTCATATCAAAACCAATGAGCGGAGCTAAGTCGAATTGATATTGATGAGCATTTTCGTTGGCTAAAATTAATTTTCTATTCAACGTCAACATCATTCCGATTGTGTGTTCGGCTATTGAATATGGCGAATATGATGGTACGTTGCCAACTTTAATATCCATTTGTTTGGCTGCAATGAGGTCGATATGATCTGTTCCTACCGACCGTGTCGTAATATATCTAATACCTGATTCACGCAGTAATTGTAATACTTCTGCGGAAGCGTCATCATTAGTAAAAACAGAAACTGCATCATAACCAGCTGCTAAATTGGCGGTTTCAGCTGCTAAACTTTGATTACTGAATTTAATTTCGTGTTTATCCTGATTGGAATCAATAAGGTATTGTTTTTCAAATTCCTTAACACTATAAAAAAAAGTCTTCATTTGAGTTAGATTTAGGTGAATTAGACGATTAAAACAAAAATCTTTGTTGTCTTAACTTGAGTCTTCGAATAAAAACTAATGATGATTTATCCGTTTTCTTGCGTCAAAATTACTTCTTCCTCTAGCACTAAACTATGATATTTGTTAGTGTAATTATTGATTGAATGCAGTGAATTTAATTGATAAACTCCCAAGCACTTTGGTAAGCATTTAGGTTTTCGGCATATTCTATAAAATCTGCATAGAACGGAAATTGTGCAAGTGTTGCACTATCGCCAACGATGACTAATTTTTTTCTCGCTCGAGTCATTGCTACATTCATTCTTCTGATGTCTGATAAAAATCCAATTGCACCTTCAGCATTACTTCTGGTCATACTGATATAAACGATGTCTCGTTCTTGTCCTTGAAAACTATCAATCGTATTGACAGAAATTTTATCTGTAAAAATTTGCAAGGCAGGCGTATGAGCAAGTTGCTCTTTCAATAAATTAATTTGCTGTTTATAAGGCGAAATAATAGCGACTGTCGGGAATTTTTCTGGTTTGTACTCCAATGCCAGTTCATCACTAAATAAACAGAGATGACGCATCAAAAGAGCCGCTTCTTCTGGATTGGTTGAACTTGTTCCTTCAATTTTTTCTTCAAATCCACAACCCGCAGTATCAATAAATAACAGGGGAGTATTATCACTTTTTAAAGTATGATTTGCCACCGAAGTATGAGCTTTGAGTTTATTCTGATAAAATACTTGTGAAGAATAGCCCATAATTTGTTCGTGCATACGATACTGCTCAGCCAATAAAGTAACGGCTTCAGGATGCAGAGCGATACACTTTTCGAATAAAGTAACGTTCAGCCCATCTTTTGCGGCTTCGTTTGACTTAATCGTTGGCGATAACTGGCAATGGTCACCAGCCAACACTAATTTTGAAGCTTTCAGAATTGGAATCCAACAAGCAGGTTCTAAGGCTTGTCCAGCTTCGTCGATAATGACTGTGTCAAATTTTAGATTTCGAACCGTATAATGTGTTGCACCAACCAAAGTAGCTGTAATTACTTGTGCTTTTGCCACTAAATCATCAATGATGTACTGCTCAGTATTACCGACTTCCTTCATGATTTTGTGAGCTTCTTCAAAAAGTAATTTACGTTGGTCACGTTCAGATTTTCCAAAACTACGCTTATACTTATGTGCCATATTTTTGTATTCCTGAGCTTGCTTTTTCAGTTTTTTAGCATCACGAATCATAGAATGCTCTGCCATTTTGCTATCCAAAGTAAGGGCTAATTGCTTTTCATTTACTTTGGCTGGATTTCCAACACGCAATACATTCAAACCTTCTTCGTGCAGTTTTTCACTCAGTAAATCAACGGCGGTATTACTTGGAGCAACCACTAAAATTTTCTGATTATCTTTCTGAATCAACGCTTTTATCGCTTGAATCAAAGTAGTGGTTTTTCCAGTGCCGGGAGGGCCATGCACGATGGCTAATTCGTTGGTAGATAAAATTTTATTGACCGCTTCATTTTGCCAAGTGTTTAAACGTGGAATCGAAACTTGCTGGGTATTCTCTTGAAAAGTAGGCGATTTTTCGCCAATTAATACTTGAACTAAATTACTTTCGGATTTTTCAGCCAATGTATCAGCTTGTTTAAGAGCCGACTGCATTTCATCAAACCTATTGTCGTCAAAAAGCACGTCAATTCCCAATTTTCCATCACGACTCCATTCTGGTAATTCGTCTGTTTTAAAAGTGATTTTTAAACGATTTCCATTTTGATGAGCAATCGTTCCTTCAATTCTATCATTTTGTGGATCGAGATTACTGAAAAGTACCGCTGGCATTCCAAATCTGAATTGATGAGGAAGGTCTTGATGAGTAGTGCGTTCAATTTCAACACTTAAATAATCTCCACGACCAATTTCTGAACCTCGAATCGCAATCGGATACCAAGTAAGTCCGTTTGCTCGGCGTTCGCTAACGGATGATTTTTCAGTAAGTTGGATGTACTGATTCAGACTTTCGTCTCTTTCTGTTTTTAGTAAGTTGAGTAGTTTTTTGAAATAATCCATATACAAAGGTAATGGATTATTCACTTTTCAGAGAAACGACTTGTTCAGAAGCTCAAGCAAATTTCTTTTTATGAAGTTTTCGGGCGTAAAAGTAGGGGAGAGCTAATAATGAAATAAAGTAAATAATGATGGAGAAATAATTGAAAAGTTCAGGCAAAATCAACACAAGTATAATCGTTATTAATGCCCCAAAAACCTGAATTTTCCCTAAAAATCTTTTTGCTTTTTTGTTTATTTCTTCGTCATCAAAGTAAACACTGATTGTTTCTTGGTTGACTTCAATATTTGCACGGTAGTTTCCTACAATCATCATCCATATCAAGTACATCACGCACGTAATTTTTGGGTCTGAGATAATTTCTTTTACATATAAAACCAGTATTGCAAAAGAACTGATAGCCATAAAAAGCATGAGGTATTGCCAAATTTGTATGTATTTTTCTGCATTGGGATGTTCTTTAAGTTTAAGATCACGCTTAGCACCCCAATACCAGAAGTAAAATCCTAACAATGCACCAGAAGCTGCACCGATAATGAAGTCCGTACTTTTTCCTAATCCTCCTTCAAAAAATGCAGTAATATAAAAAGTCCCAGCCATTAAAAGTACAATCAAAATTTCCAGCAATACAGATTTAAGTTTCATGTTTTGTTAAATTTAGATGTTATGATTATTAATTTGTAAACGTATGCGTGGTTTTTCTGCTTTGGGTAAAGCTACTTCTTCCTTAACTACAGATGATTTGAATTGAACAAACCAAGCTAATACTTCGTCCATAACAGTCATATTCAGAGAGTAAGTAATAAACTGTCCTTGTTTTACAGCAACTACCAAGTCGGCTTGTTTTAGTAAATCTAAGTGATGAGAAATGCTGGGTTTACTCATGTTGAATTTATCCGCAATATCACCTGCCGTCATATCTCCATCTTTTAGCATCTCCAAAATTTCTCGTCTGGTAGCATCATTAAAGGCTTTAAAAAGAGTATTCATTTTTTGTTCGTTGGTAAATATTTAGACAAATATCTAAATAAAAGTGTATAGATAAAATTATTTCAAATAAATATTTAGACAAATGTCTAAATAATCTTGTAAATAAAATAAAAGCGAGTTATCCATAATTAGACAACTCGCTTTTAGAAGTTTTTATCTGATATTTATGTTTGAAAACAGACTTTAAAATGTCCATATTTCTGTTCCATATAAAACTTTTACTTTCGTCCTATTTTTTAAATAATCGTTGTAATTATTAGAATTCGTAAAATTTATTTTTGTCCCATCACACTTATATTGGTGAATATTGGTGGAGGAGCAAAGTGAACATTGAATCTCAATTACATTATCTCCTTTGTAATCATATAATACCACACCGTTAATTTTTTCAGAATTTATCCTATAAAATTCCCTAAATTTCATTTCATCAGATAACCAATTTAAATCATTTATGGGATCTTTTGTACCACAAACTAATAGTGAGGTGAGATTATTATCAGGCGTTGTATCTGCATCTTTTTTACAAGATGAGAAAACAGAGAGAAATATGCCTGTTAGTAATAATAAAAATGATTTCGTTTTCATAATAATGTTGAATGGTTTTAGAATGTTAGAGAAATAGCATGAGCCAATATTGTTGTAACTGGTTTATTGATAGTTGTTTATATCTTGTGAAAGATAATCAAAATATATAAGTTATGTTAATATTACTTACCTACTTCAAATAGTTTTTGAAAAAAATGAACAAAAAAAGCGACTTCTTCATCAAGAAAAAGTCGCTTTTTTGTTATTAAAATATACCTTTAAACTAAAGCCAAAACGGGAATATCACAATGATTAACTACATCTTCGGTAACACTTCCTGCAAAAAGTAAACTCAAACCTTTTCTACTGTTGGTTGTTAGAACAATCATGTCAGATTTCATGTCTTTTGCACAAGCAATGATTCCTTTGGCAATGCTATAATAATTGTAAATCAAAAAATCCATTTCTTTGATTCCCAATTCTTCACCAAGTTTAAACATTTTTTCGGTGGTGGTATGGCTATCTTCAAAACCATCAGGCGTATTGATGAATACAAAAGTTATTTTAGCTTTTGTGCTGTATAACTTTTTGATGAACTCTGCCGAAACCCTAGTTTCAAAATCTACCGCAACCATGATGCGTTTCATCTTGAATTTTTTGTCTGATTCTTTGACAATCAGTACTGGGCAATGTGAATTTCTAATCACAGATTCTGCATTAGAACGGCTCAATAAATCTTTCCATCCATCAGCACCTGTTGAACCCATCACGATTAAATCAACATCAGATTGTTGGGTGATGGCATCTTCAATAGGAAGATAACTATCTCCTAAAATCGGAGTAATCGTTACGCCATCATAAATGGGAGCGTCTGCAATTTGATGCAACTTTTTAGTTGCTTCTTCTACTTCGTATTTATATAAATCCAAATCTAAATTTGGCATCATGGTTACAGGAAATGGGTCTGCACTAACCATGTAGTGCATTGGCTGAGCATGGAAAAGTAATATTTCGGCTTTTGATTGCTGAGCGATTTCTACGGCTGTATCTAAAGCAAGTAATGACAGATTAGAAAAGTCGGTTGGAACAAGTATTTTTTTCATGGCAATGTTAGTTTAATTCAGGTTATGCTGTTGAAACGCATATTAATAATAACGAGTTTTAAAATATATAATTATAAATATATTGAGTTAGTTTTTTGTTTTTTCGTGACAAACAGGAATTTGTTGACTAATCGGCACTTTTTCAAATTTTGGACTAATATATGGAATTCCTAAATTCAAACCTCTAAAAATAAAAAAAGAAGCTAATATCAACGAGTAAATCGGAAGAAATTTATTGATTTTTTGTCGAATATTCAAGCTTAAAAATTTGGGTAAAACACTTACAGAAAACATCAATGGGGCTGTTCCTAAACCAAAAAGTGCCATGAAAATAGCACCTTCGATAGGAGATGTGGTAGCTGTTGCACCTGCCAAAGCAAGATAAACAGTACCACATGGTAAAAGTCCGTTAAGAACGCCTAAAATTAAAAAACCAATTAGTGAGTGGGTATTTAGCAACGAGCCGACACTTTTTTTTAAAATACTTGAAATTCGATGAAATGGATTGAAATGAATTGATTTGCTCGGAATCATAAATACGAGCATCAAAATTCCAATTGAAATAGATAATTGTTGTTGAAAACCAGCTACAAAAATTTCTCCTCCGAAATAGCCAAAAACATAACCCAGTGTTCCGTAAGTAATAATTCTTCCTAGATTGTATAAAACACGTGCAAAAATTGCTTGAACATTAGTAAGCTTTCCGACGGGTAAGGCTAGGGCAATCGGGCCGCACATACCAACACAATGAAAACTGCCAGCCAAACCCGTCATGAAAGCTATGGAAAAAAGAATGTTCATTATTAAAATGGTGTTTCACGGAATTGAATTCCGTGTCACTGAAATATTAAAAATGGTTAATGGTTGGGTCTAAAACGATTAACGAACGACAAACTCATCTTCTAAATAGTACTCTCTAATTCCGTCTGTCCAAGTAGCTTGTACTTTCCACTTTCCTTTTTCTAGTTTTTCGGTAGAATAATTGAAAATAGGTTGCTTTTGAACAGGTACGGTAAAGTCTAAACGTTTATCTGACGGACGAAAGAATGTTACACTTCCATTATTTACATTGGTTGGAAAACCGATTCTTAATGTTTGGTTTTCAGAGGAATAAGTCATAGCATTTTTTATATTGAGATTTGACGAATTCTTGCTTTTATTAATTTGAGATTGATAATTTATTTCGTTTTTGTAATAATCCTTATTCACTAAATCTACATTAGTAGTAGCCATTTTGTAAACCATCGTGCCAATAAAACCCGCAAAGATGATAAAACATAAAACGATTGATTTCCCCCAGTTCATAATGTTATTTTTATGATTCAAAGCTACTGTACAATTCCTGAAAAAAATATGAGCTTTGTTAGTCTTTTTGATGAAAAAAGTTGCTTGAGAGATATAAGACTGAAGAAGCAAGAAACAAGAATTAAAATTTGGAGCTTAAGATTAGTTATCTTACATCTAGCCTATAACATCTTTTATCTTGCTTCTCATGTCTAAAATCTTGTTTCTCTCTACAAAATCGGCCCTAAGAACTTTGTTTTCACATGATCAATTACTTTTCCATTAGAAATTACTTCAATCTCAATTTTTACACTTCCCTCGGTTAAAGACTTATTAGGGATTTCAATAAAGAACGATGATTCAGCTACTTCGCCTGGCTGAACAACAATCGCTTTCCCAATCATTTTAATCTGTGCATTCTGCTGATTAATTTTTAATTGAATCGGCATTGTTTGATAGCTTTTGTTCAGTACTTGAACATTATAAAGATTTGAAACAGTACCATTTTTATTTTCCTGATAAGTCAAACCAGGCGCACGCAAAATAGTTGTTTCAACGATATTTCTAGTCATTAACATATAAGCCAAAATACTTAGCAAAGCCAAAAGCACAAAAGAGTAAGAAGCAATTCTAGCATTAAATTTAAGCTTTGTTTTTTGTTCGATACCTTCTTGCGAAGCGTAGCGAATCAGTCCACGTGGTTCACTGATTTTATCCATTACTTCGTCGCAAGCATCAATACAAGCAGTACAGCCAATACATTCTAATTGTGTACCGTTTCGGATGTCGATACCCGTCGGACAAACTTGTACACAAATTTTACAGTCGATACAAGAACCGTGTGCTACAGGTGCTTTTGCTTTTTCTTCAAGAGTTTGTTTTTTGCCACGAGGTTCGCCACGTAAGAAATCGTAAGCGACGACGATAGATTTTTTATCTAACATTACACCTTGCAAACGCCCATAAGGACAAACGACAATACAAACTAATTCACGAAAACGAGCGAAGACAAAATAAAAAACAGCAGTGAAAATGATGATAGCAAAAAGCCCAGCAAGATGGTCGAGTGGATTATCTAAAACGATGGCAAACAATTCTCTTTTACCAATAATATAAGCCAAAAAAGTATTCGCAATCAGAAATGAGAGTAATACAAAAATACTGTGTTTGAGGGTCTTCTTCCAGATTTTCTCGGTAGTCCAAGGCTCATTATCTAATCTTCTTTGTGCATTGTGGTCGCCTTCGATTAATACTTCTACTTTTCTAAAAAGCATTTCCATAAAAATAGTTTGCGGACAAGCCCAGCCACACCAAATTCTGCCAAAAATAACTGTAAATAGAATAACAAATACGATAAAAGTAAGTAAACCAATGGCGACTAAATGGAAATCTTGCGGGAAAAAAGTTACTCCCCAAAAGATAAATTTTCTTTCAATGACATTAAAAAGAAACACTGGATGCCCATCTACTTCAATCAATGGAAGTCCAAAGAGTAAACCCAACAATAACCAAGAGAAATAAGTACGAAGCTTATAAAAATTTCCGATGACGATACGAGGATAAATCCAGATTCTTTTTCCAGTTTCGGTCACATTCGAAAGATGATCTCGGTAATTGCTCGTATCTATTTTTGCTTGTTTCATAATTGTTGTAGATAATCATCGCATCACGATTTTATCTTGTTTAATGTTAGAAAGCAAATCCCCAAAGAGTATCAAACGCTTTGGGGATTTTAATAAATTTTACTTCAATGAAACACTACTTGTGGTTTTGTTAGCTGTTGAATCAGTCGAAGCCCCAGAAGATTCATACTTTTCTCCTTGTGGTTCTTTCGGATTCGGAGGGTTCGTTCCTTTTAGAGAAACAATAAAACTTAATACTTGCTGAACCTGTATTGGATTCAAAGATTTTTTCCATGAAATCATCCCTTTTTCAGGTACTCCTTCGGTAATGGTATGGAAGATGTTTTTATCAGAACCTCCATGCAACCAAAACTCATCAGTAAGATTTGGTCCAACTTTTCCTTCCCCTTTTTCACCGTGACAAGCCACGCAGTTTTGTGTATAAATTTTTGCTCCACTTTCTATTGCTTTTGCATCAGTCAAGGCTTTTACATTGTCTTCGTTTACAGCATTAGCGAATTTCTTCATGTACTCTTCTCTAGCTTTTTCTGCAATCGAAACCTCCTCAGAGTATTCATTCGTCATGATTTTCCCATTACCAACAATATGAAAAACGATTAAATAAAAAACAGCAAATACAATAGTGGAATAGAAAAGATACATAAACCAAGGTGGAGTAGGATTATCTAGCTCCGCAATGTCATCATACTTATGCTCCATTTCCAAGTCTTTCTCCATCGACAATGGTTTTAAACTTGCGATTTTTTGCCAGAAAGTACGGTTTTGCATCGCTTGTTCATAGGCATCGTCCGTTTGTTTTAATGGATTCAAAATAGCATTTACTTTTTGCTGTAATCCATAAGCCAAGAAACAAATAGCGATGCAAGTAATGATTAAAATGCCCAATAACGAAACCATGAGCAAGTCTTCAATCGTTTTGATACCTCCGAAAAAGTACTCTTTTTGTGGAGCATCGGCTGCAAATATTTGATGCGAGCCTAATAAAAATGAGAATATAAATATCTTTTTCATCTGATTATCTTAATTGTTTTCCTCTAAAGGCAAGTGGCTCATGTATTGAATGTGCTTTTTATCAATGATGAACAGATAAACTCCTACCATTAAGAAAAACACAAAGAATATGAGAAGAGAAGTAATCATTGGAACATCCGCTCCTTGAACTTTATCTAATAATTGTCTGAACATCGTTTTATGTGTTTATGAAAAACCTCATCCCCCTGCCCCTTCTCCTGTAGAGAAGGGGAGTTCTAAAGATGTATTTTCATTTCTCCCCCTCTCTAACGGAGAAGGGGCTAGGGGATGAGGTTTTTTCTATTGTTGTCCTTTTTTAATATCAGTACCTATTCTTTGTAAATAAGCAATCAAGGCGATAATTTCTTTATCTGGCGTAACTTTGATTCCCTCTTTTGCCAAATTATCTGCAATACCTTTTGCTTGAATTTTCAAGTCTTCTTCACCATGTGCAATGGCATAGTCATCGTAAGGAACACCTAAAGTTTTCATCGCTTTTAGCTTATTTTTTGTGTCAGCGATATTCAATTTTTGAGATAACAGCCAATCGTAAGCTGGCATAATAGAGCCTGGCGACATTGAACTTGGTTCTCTCATGTGGTGATAATGCCATGAATCTGGATACTTGCCTCCTTCACGGTGTAAATCTGGACCAGTTCTTTTTGAACCCCACAAGAATGGGTGGTCATACACAAATTCACCTGCTTTAGAATATTCACCATAACGTTCGGTTTCAGAACGGAAAGGACGAATCATTTGGCTATGGCAAGAAACACAGCCTTCCCGGATGTATAAATCTCTACCTTCTAATTCTAAAGGCGTATAAGGCATTACTGACGCAATGGTTGGTACGTTAGATTTTACCATTAAAGTCGGCATTAATTCTATCATTGAGCCAATTGCTACAACAACTAAAGCACCTACTAATAATGGCATTGGTTTACGTTCCAACCATCTATGCCAGTAAGTATCTGAACCTTGTGCTACGAATACTTTTTCTAAAGCTGGAGCTTGTGCTGCTTCGTTGGCAATTAATTTTCCTGCCAACATTGTTTTGAAAATATTATAAGCACCAATCAATGCACCAGACAAGTAGAAAACACCACCCAAAGCACGCATCATGTACATTGGAATAATTTGTAATGTAGTTTCCAAGAAACTTGCATACTTTAAATTACCTTCTGCAGTAAACTCTTTCCACATCATTCCTTGTGTAAATCCTGCGATATACATCGGAACTGCCCAGAACAAAATCCCCAAAGTACCTAACCAGAAGTGTGCGTTCATCAATTTTTTAGAGAACATCTGATTCCCATAAATCTTTGGAATCATATAATACATGATGGCAAAAGAAAGGAAACCATTCCAACCTAAAGCACCTACGTGTACGTGTGCAGGAATCCAGTCGGTATAGTGGGCAATGGCGTTGATGTTTTTCAAAGAAAGCATTGGTCCTTCAAAAGTAGCCATACCATAAGCTGTAATACCAACTACCATCATTTTCAATCTAGGGTCTTCTCTTACTGAGTCCCAAGCACCACGAAGCGTAAGTAAACCGTTAATCATACCTCCCCAAGATGGAGCAATCAACATAATTGAGAAAACTGTACCTAATGATTGTGCCCAGTCTGGCAAACTTGTATAAAGTAAGTGGTGAGGTCCCGCCCAGATATACAAGAAAATTAATGACCAAAAGTGAAGAATTGATAATTTATAAGAATACACTGGACGATTAGCCATTTTAGGTAAGTAATAATACATCAAACCTAAGAATGGAGTAGTTAAGAAGAATGCCACAGCATTGTGTCCGTACCACCATTGCACCAAAGCATCTTGCACACCAGCGTAAATAGAATAACTTTTTGTCCAAGATACTGGAATCGCTAATGAGTTCACGATGTGTAACATTGCTACAGTAACGAAAGTAGCAATGTAAAACCAAATGGCTACATACAAATGGCGTTCACGACGTTTTAAAATAGTACCGAACATGTTGATACCGAATACTACCCAAATCAAAGCAATGGCAACATCAATTGGCCATTCTAATTCTGCATATTCTTTTGAAGTACTTAAACCCAAAGGAAGCGTAATGGCTGCTGACAAGATAATTAATTGCCAACCCCAAAAGTGAATCTTCGACAATAAGTCGCTATACAAACGGGCTTTACAAAGTCGTTGTAAAGAGTAATACATTCCTGCGAAAATAGCATTCCCTACAAAAGCAAAAATCACGGCATTAGTATGTAATGCACGGATACGCCCAAAAGTAAAGTACTGCGTAAAATTGGCAGAAGGCATGAAAAGTTGAGTAGCAATAAGTACTCCGACTAGCAAGCCGACTATCGCAAAAATGATAGAGGCAAGAGCAAAATTTCGGACTATTTTATTGTCGTACTCAAAATGTTCTACATTGGTATTGATCGCTGACATAATATTATTTATTTCTGGTTAATTAGCTCAAAGTCAATTTCTTTTAGTGCTTTGCAACGTTTGCAGTCTTTGTCACAGGTACATTTTTTATGTTCTTGACTGGCGGTGGTTTGTGGGTTGTTTTTCATGGTGGGATGGTTTTATTCTTTGTCTTCAAATAAAATCCGCATAGCGGGTGTGTGCAAATCGTCGTTTTGTCCTTTAGACATCGACCAGAAGAAAGCCGCTAGAAAACCCAGTGCCATCAATAAACTTACGCCAATCATAAAGAAGATAACTTGCATTTTTTGAAGATTTTAGAAATGTTTGATGCCTCAAAATTCGGCTAAAAGGCTCGCTTCACCCATGAGATAAGTCAGAGTAAGGACAAGGATTTATCAGTATCTAAACTGATAAAAATCATAAGAAGGGCTTAGTACTTACAGGTAATTTTGAACTATGAATACTTTGATTGATAAATACAACGTTCCCGGTCCCCGTTACACGAGTTACCCAACAGTTCCTTTTTGGCAAAACGATGGTTTTGATGAAAACGCTTGGCTTTCGTCTTTAACTAATACTTTCAGAAGCACTAATAAGGCAACTGGTATTAGCTTATATATTCATCTTCCTTATTGCGAGAGTCTTTGTACTTTTTGTGGATGTAATAAACGAATTACCAAGAATCATCAAGTAGAGAAACCATATATCGAAGCCGTTTTGAAAGAATGGGAAATGTATTTAAAGCATTTTTCAGAAAAACCGCTAATCACAGAAATTCATTTGGGTGGAGGAACGCCAAGTTTCTTTGCTCCTGAAATGCTGGATTTATTAATCAGTGGAATTGTAAAACACACAAGTATTAGTACAGATTATGAATTTAGTTTTGAAGGACATCCGAATAATACTTCGTACCAACATCTAAAATCATTGTATGATGTAGGTTTTAAAAGAGTAAGTTTTGGAGTGCAAGACTATGACCCCATCGTTCAGAAAGCCATTCATCGTATTCAACCTTTTGAAAATGTAAAGCAAGTAACAGCATGGAGCAGAGAAATTGGCTATGAGTCTATCAGTCACGACTTAGTTTTTGGTTTACCTTTTCAACAAATTTCATCTATTCAAGATACCATCTCTAAAACCATTGAGTTACAGCCAGACAGATTGGCTTTTTACTCGTATGCACATGTACCGTGGATTAAAGGAAACGGTCAGCGTGGTTTTAGGGATGAAGATTTGCCTTCAGCAGCGCTCAAGCGTCAGTTATACGAAACAGGAAGAACTCTTTTTGAGGAAAACGGCTATGCAGAAATAGGCATGGATCATTTTGCCTTGCCAAAAGATTCTATGTATAAAGCCATGCAAAACGGCACATTGAATCGCAACTTTATGGGTTATACCACTACCCAAACCAAAGTATTACTAGGGTTAGGAGTATCATCAATTAGTGATTCATGGACTGCTTTCTCTCAGAATGTCAAAGATATTGATGAGTACCAAAGCATGATAGCCAATAATCAATTACCCATTTTAAAGGGACATATCTTAACAGATGAAGACCTCACGGTGCGTCAGCAGATATTAGATATTATGTGTCAATTTACTACTTCTTGGAAAGATGATGAATTTAGTTTTGAAGAAAGACAAGTGCTTTTCGAGAAACTAGAAAGTTTTAAACAGGATGGATTATTGACTTATGATGAAAACTCATTACAAGTAAATCCAGCAGGTCGCCCATTTATTCGCAATATCTGTATGGCATTTGATAAACGAATGCTTCAAGAAAATACTGAAAGGAAACTGTTTTCACAGACGGTTTAGAGAAAAATTAGCATTCTTAAATTATGCAACTAGATTATTTATTAGCGTAGAATTAACATTTTTTTTGGAAAATCCATTTGTTAGGGATTATTTTTAGCTATAAATTTGTAACCATTGTGTAAGGTTAAACAATTTGGTTATGAATGAATATTTGACATTAACAGAAGCTTCTGAGTTAATAGGTAAGAGTAAAGAAACCCTAAGAAGATGGGATAGAGAAGGTAAATTATCAGCAGCTCGTGAGCCAATAAGTAATTATAGGGTTTATAAAAGACAAGAAGTGGAGTCTCTTTTTGCTATTTTTTTTGCCAATGATACGAAAGAAACAGTATCCAATTTTGTTGAGCCTGAAAATGAATATAAAGTATTAGAATTATTTGCTGGGGCTGGTGGTTTGGCTGTTGGAATGGAGAGAGCTGGACTTAAATGCGTAGCACTCAATGAAATTGATAAATGGGCTTGCCAAACTTTACGTAAGAATCGTCCAAATTGGGAGGTGTTAGAAGGGGATGTTAAGGTCTTTGACTTTTCGAAGTACCATAATCAAGTTAATGTTGTAACTGGTGGTTTCCCATGTCAAGCTTTTAGTTATGCAGGGAAAAAATTAGGATTGGCTGATGCCCGTGGAACGCTTTTTTATGAATTTGCCAGAGTAGTGAGTGAAGTAAATCCTCCCATTTGTATTGGTGAAAATGTAAGGGGGCTGTTAAGTCATGATAATGGAAAGACTTTACAAGGAATGATTTCTATTTTAGATGAAATTGGTTACAATGTAGTTCCCGTACAAGTATTAAAAGCTATTAATTATAAGGTTCCTCAGAAAAGAGAACGTTTGATTTTAGTAGGAGTTAGAAAGGATATTGACGTTAACTATGAATATCCAAAACCATATAAAAAGGTATATAATCTTAGTTCCGCATTAAAAAAAGGAGAATTATTTGATTGTGATGTGCCAAAGTCTGAAGGTGCAAAATATCCTAAAAGTAAGATTGAAGTCCTAGATTTAGTTCCTCAGAAAGGTTATTGGCGTGATTTACCTTTAGATATTCAAAAGAAATTTATGGGAGGAAGTTTCTTTTTAGGAGGAGGAAAAACAGGTATTGCTCGTAGAATTGGTTGGGATGAACCTTGTCTTACGCTTACTTGTAGTCCAGCTCAAAAACAAACTGAGCGTTGCCATCCTGAGGAAACTCGTCCTTTTACTGTTCGTGAATATGCCCGTATTCAGACTTTCCCAGATGATTGGCAGTTTGAAGGTTCTATCGCACAACAATACAAACAAATTGGGAATGCTGTACCTGTAAATTTAGGGCGTGAGGTTGGTTATTCTATTATCAACTTTTTGAATAAATATTACAGTTTATCAAAACCAAAATAGTATCCATAGTTTTCAAAAGTTATTTGGTCTAAAATACTTCTTTCAGAAACAATCGTTTCTGACTTGATTTCATCTAAAGCCGAATTCTTTGTTGATGCTACCTGTTGATTTAATGAACTAAGATAGTCTTCAATGGCAAGAGGAAGTACTTTGTATAATTGATAAAGTGCATCTTCTTGTCCAGTAAGTAAAGCATAAAATTGGTCACCAGAAATTTTAAAAACTCTACTATGACTATATTCTTTGCCATTTATTTCACCAGTCCATCGTTCATTAAAACTACCTTTTGCCAAAATTTGTACCCAATAGCACTTTGACTGTTTGTAAGTGTCGGCATATCTTGCTAGTTTCTGAAATAAACTCTCAGCAGAACTACTATTCATTGTATTATGCTTGTTTTTTATATCAGCGAATAGCGTATCATCTTTTGCTTTAATATCAAAGCCGCTTAAATTACCTATTTCAAAACCATTAATTCCACCTAAAATTTGTTCATGAAAAGTACCAATTGAATTATTGAAAGACTTATCAATTTGTCTTAAAATTTCTGCTTGGATAAGGTTCTCTTCATCAATACCGTTGAATTTTGCATCAAATGTAAGCTTTAAGGTATCGACTTTATTAGAATAGAAATTCTTTTTGGTAACATTACTTTTTGCTTTCAAATAGGCAGAATGAAGATTGCCAATACAGAAAAACAGATGCTCGTCTGTGATAAAGGTTAAGTACTTATTGTCGTTCATCAAATGGTAGTTTTAAGGTTGCTTTAACTAATTTAGTATCAGTGTTGGTAGTATAAAATTAATGAGTGTGCAAAATTATCAAATTTGTTGAGAACATTTATTCTGATATAAATACTTTCAATGGGCTTAGCATACTTTTTTGTTATAATGGATAGACATAAAGAAAATATGGAACTATCATATTTTTTAATAAAAGTATAATACTCGGGACATAGCTATTTCCATATAAAAGCTAATATTTAAAATTAGAAATAAAGATAGATTTCAAAAGATTTTCACATTAAACCAATTACAAACCATGAAAAACATTTTAGTTGCTACCGACTTCTCGGAAAACTCTCAAAAGGCTTTGCAATACGCAACATTGTTAGCAAAAGCATACAAGGCTAAAATTTATTTACTTCATACTTATTTACCATATTTTGTAGAACCCGGAATTTATGCTGACTCATTGATGATGCAAGAGGCTTTGAATGAACAGTACGAAAGTATGAATGCAAAATTTATCCCCTTGGTAAAAGAACTTGAGGAGGCTGGAATTGAACACGAAACCTTGCTTGAACTCAATGATGTTACTTCGGGAATTTTTGATGCGATAGAAGAACATGAAATAGATTTCTTAGTCATTGGTAGAACTGGCTCTGGTGGGTTTATTAATAAACTAATCGGAAGTAATGCGGCTCATATTACCGCTAAGGCTTCTATCCCAGTTTTGGCAATTCCGCAACAACTGGAAAATGTGGGTATCAAACAAATTTTGTATGCCACTCAATTAGAATATGAAGAATGCGATGTTTTGGCAGAAGTATTTGCTTTGGCACAGAAGCTTGGTGCTAAAGTGAATTTAGTAAAAGTGGAGGCTTCTTTTGAACCTGATATTCAAGCTGACAAACAATTTATCGACCAGATTAAAGGTACTTTTGTGAAGGAGGACTTTGAGATTACGAAGGTTACTGCTGGAAATGTAACAGAAGGAATTTTAAAAACTGCTAAAGCACAAGAATCAGATTTGATTGTCTTGGCTGCTCATCACCGTAACTTTTTAAGTCAGATTATTGACCCAAGTAAATCTAAACAAGTAATCATTAGCTCGCCATTACCTGTGTTGACTTATCAATTAAAAGGAGATTTATAGGAGTTAAGAGTTGTGAGTGATGAGTTGTGAGTTTAAAATTTTGGTATGTAGCATTTTAATTCACATATAGTATTGTTTATGTAGATAGACTGCTTGGAGCTAAGAAAACAGATTGTTTATTACAGTTAATGATTGTTTTACAAAAATAATAAGCAACGTAACCTTGAGTATAAGAATAATACAAGTTAAAAACCTTAGCATTAAAGCTTTTGGCTTAGATGCTAAGGTTTTTTATTGATGTTTAATCCAGAAAACCCTTAATATGCGCCCGCATCTTGTCTCCTTCACAAGAGGTTGCCATGTGTCCGCAATCGCCTGTTAGTTCTACAATTGGGGCTTTTAATAATTTTCCAAAACGTATTGCCGCTTGCGGATTCACCATGTGGTCTTGCGTAGCAACTACTATCATCACTTTTGCTTTTACCTTCGCAAAGGCTTCTTCTGGCTTCTGTCCTTGAAAGATGTCATGATTAATCATCGCTTTTAGCTGTATCGCCCAATCATAAGCATTTAACTTTAGGGCATCATCTTCAATCTTTTTGATGTAACTAGCATATTCTTCCGTATTAGTATGAGCTTCTCTATAGCTTGGTGTCCAGAGATTTAATTGATGTAGTGCATTTACAGACTTCATGGCTTCGGCTGAATATTGCCCACGCTCAATAATATTCAATTGTAGATTCCAGAATAATTTATCATAAGTACTTTGTTTAGGACTACCAATAATTGGAATTACTTTATCCATAAACTCTGGGTAGCTCATCATCCATTGAAAAGACTGCATCCCGCCCATAGAGATGCCCGTTACTGCATACAAATGGTTAATCTTTAAAGCTTCTTTTACCAATTTGTATTGAGTATTGACCATATCACGAATACTGACAAAAGGGAAAAGCTTATCTTTCTGACTAACACTATTAGAAGGAGAGGAGGAAACTCCGTTGCCAAGGGCATCTACTACTATCACAAAATATTTGGTGCTATCGGCTATATCACTAGGATTGGCTACAAAGGATTTTTGTTGGCTAGTACCTGTAAACCAAGTAGGTACTAATACTGCATTTGATTTTCCAGCATTCAACTTTCCGAAGGTACGGTATCCGATTTTACAATCCTTTAGCACTTGTCCGTTTTCTAGTGGAAAATCTCCAATTTGATAATAACGCTGTTGTGCATAAGCCGACTGAACTAAAAATAATAATGTGATGATAAAAAGCTTTTTCATGTAAATAAGGTTATAATATAATGAGTTGGTAAATATACAAAATCAGAAAATTGAAAGTCCTTTATTATGACTGAAATGCAAAGGAATATGGAAATTGATACTTGTTTTAGAAAAATTAAATAAGGACTAAATCTTTATAACATATATCCTACAATTTGCGGATATATGAAATTTTAGTTTTAGGTATATCCAACAATTTGCGGATATATAAAATTTTGGTTTTAGGTATATCCAACAATTTGCGGATATATAAAATTTTGGTTTTAGATACATCCTACAATTTACGGATATATAAAATTTTGATTTTAGCTATATCTAACAATTTGCGGATATATAAAATTTTAGTTTTAGGTATATCCAACAATTTGTGGATATATGAAATTTTGGTTTTAGGTATATCCAACAATTTGCTGATATATGAAATTTTGGTTTTAGGTATATCCAACAATTTGTGGATATATGAAATTTTAGTTTTAGGTCTATGTCTAAATTCTGACATAGACTAAATTCTGTTTAAATATATATTCCTGATTTTCAGATAGTATCAAATTCTGTTTAAACATATATTCCTGATTTCTGGATAGTATCAAATTCTGTTTAAACATATATTCCTGATTTCTGGATAGTATCAAATTCTGTTTAAACATATATTCCTGATTTCATGACACTATCAAATTTTTGTTTTAGATATATTCCTGATTTCTGGATAGTATCAAATTCTGTTTAAACATATATTCCTGTTTTCGGGATAGTATCAAATTTTTGTTTTAGATATATTCCTGATTTCGGGATACTATCAAATTCTGGTTTTAGATATATTCCTGTTTTCGGGATGCTATCAAATTCTGGTTTTACATATATTCCTGTTTTTAGGATAGTATTAAATGTTGTTTTTAGTCTATGATTCTTCAACCAAGGATTATTCTTGTTCCCTACAAAGCCTTCTTCTCTTTTCGGTAATTTATTCTATTTTTATAGCAAGAACCTTTAATGTTTAATCTATGAGAATCCTTTTCCTATTTTTCCTATTAACGTTTTTGTCAAACGGCATTTTTGCTCAAAAAGCTGAACCTGAATTTTGGTGGAAACGGAATAATTTAAGAGTAATACAAACCAATCTTCCTGACTACGAAGCAGCAACGCTTAATCCAGACTCCTTAGTAAAAGATTTAGTGGCTTTTTCTGCCAATACGCTTATCATCAATGCAGGAGGAATCATGGCTTTTTATGATACTAAGCTAGACTTTCATTACAAGAACCCTTGGATGAAAAATAATATGTTGAAAGAAGTAGTGGATAAATGCCATCAAAAAAATATTAAGGTCATCGTTCGTTTTGACTTTAGTAGAGTTCACGAAAGTATCTTCAAGGCACATCCAGATTGGTGTTATATTTCACCGAAGGCTGAACGTATTATCAATACCGATATGTACGTCGTTTCAATCAATGCTCCTTATGTGCAAGACAAGGCTTTTAAGATAATTGAAGAAGTAATAAATTTCTTTCCTATTGATGGAATCTTTCTGAATATGCCGGGCTATCAAGTGAATAACCCTTACGAAGGAAAATATCATGGCATCGACCAAAATGAATATGATAAAAAACGTTTTGCCGAATATAGTAATGGAAAGACCTTACCAACGGTAGAAGATAAAGCAGACCCCATTTTTCAAGAATACTTAGCATTCAAAAAAAGTACGATTGAAGATTGGTCGGAGCGACTTCACAAACTTGTAAAATCTAAGAATGAACAAATTGCTATCTGTACTTATTTAGATAAACACGTTGACATTATTCGCCATGAATCCCAAACCAGTAATTTGCCTTACTGGCCATATTCGGCATCGGATAATGTAAGTAATGCACGTAATTCGTTTCCTAATCATATCATCAGCAATGCAAGTATTCAGCAAATTTCATTTCAGTCAAGATATAATGCCGCTGAACCAGAAGAAGTTAGTATCAGGTTGTACGAAAATATTGCTAATGGTTCAGGTTTAGATATGAGCATGATGGGCGATATGCGTGGCTATGAAGACGAAAGAAATTACCCAGTATTTAAAAAGATTTATGCTTTCCACAAAAAACACGAAGCCTATTTCGGGAATTATAAATCTGTTGCCAAAATAGCATTGATAGCTCCAGGTTCATGGCCAAATGGCGACCCCATGCAAGAGTATCGAGGTATTCAATTAATGTTAAAGGAAGCACATTTGCCTTTTGATATTATTGAAGATGCACAGCTTGTCAATGTAGCGGATAAAGTAAAACAATATCAATTAATTATTCTGCCAGAAATTACTTACCTAAAACCAGAAGCCATAGCACTACTGAAAGAAATAAGTAAAGCAGGTACAAATATTATAGCCACTAACAGAAGTTTGTTTGATAGTCCCGAAACGTTGAAAGAGCTATTCGGAGCAAAGATTATTAACAAAGATCATGACGGAATAGGCTTTTATTTACAGCCCAATGATGCAAATATACTCAAGCGTTTTAAGCTACAAAAAATGTTGTTCTGGAAATTCAATTTAGGGCTTTATGATTTATCTGGAACAGACAAAAAGCTATTTCCAATACTAAGTAAAGGAAGACCTGGTCCACCAGAAATTATTGGAGGTCACGACCCAATTAATTATTATGCAATGGGAATAAAGGAATTCCCACAAAGTAAAAATGTGATATTACCTATCAACATCGGGAAGTTGTATTATTTACATGGCTACGAAGAACATAAAAATATACTTTTAGATGCGATAGATTATGTAATGCCAAAAGCAAAGGAGCTTGTACAAACCAATGCACCAGAAAGGATAGAAGTAATTTTGCAGGCTTACGGAAAAAATGTAGCCAATAAAAATATCGGAAATACAGACGATGGTTTGATATTACACCTTATCAATCTAACAGGCTTTAGTGGGAATTCTTACTTTGATGCCTTGCCTGTTTATGGACATAACTTTACAATCAAGACAAGCTTTAAGCCATCAAAAGTATATGACTTGGCTACAAAATCACCCATAAAATATACATGGAAAGATGGTTTTATACATTTTCAGTTAGCTAAAATCGGAGAATACGAAGGGATTATAATGGATAAATAAGGTACAAAAGCTTTGTGATACTTCTGCTTAGAAAGTGCATGGTAGAAACTTTTCAATACACAGACTTGTTGAAAGATTATGCAAGACTGCATAAAGTTTTATAAACAAACAAAGAACCATCAACATGTTAAATTTCGATTTTCAGAACCCCACAAAAATCATTTTTGGTAAGGGACAAATCGCTACGATAGCCAAAGAAATTCCTGCCGACGCAACGATATTAATGACTTATGGCGGAGGAAGCATCAAGACCAATGGTGTTTATGAACAAGTAACCAAAGCTTTAGCAGGCAGAAAAGTAATAGAATTTGCAGGCATCGAACCAAATCCAAGTTATGAAACTTTGATGAAAGCCGTAGCAATCATGCGTGCTGAAAAGGTTGATTTCGTATTAGCAGTAGGCGGAGGTTCGGTGATTGATGGAACGAAATTCTTAGTGGCAGCCGTAGATTATGATGGCGACCCTTGGGAGATTTTAACCAAGCCCGTGCGTACAACAAAGGCAATGCCTTTCGGAACAGTACTTACTTTACCAGCAACGGGAACTGAAATGAATTCTGGAGCAGTAATTACTCGTAAATCAACCCATGAAAAATTAGGAATGGGCGGCCCAGGATTATTTCCTAAGTTCTCGGTACTTGATCCAGAGGTAATCAAAAGTATTCCTAAGACACAATTGGTAAATGGTATTGTAGATGCTTATACGCACGTCTTGGAACAGTATTTGACCTACCCAGCAGGAGCTTTATTACAAGACCGTTTTGCAGAAAGTATTTTACAAACATTGGTAGAAGTAGCTCCAAAAATCATTGCAGACCCAAGTGATTATCAGGCAGCAGCTAATTTTATGTGGAGTTGTACGATGGCTTTGAATGGCTTGATACAAAAAGGCGTTCCGACCGACTGGGCAACTCATGCGATTGGTCACGAACTAACAGCCTTGTACAATATTGACCATGCAAGAACTTTAGCGATAATTTTCCCTAATCTTTATAAAGTACGTTTCGAGAATAAAAAAGAAAAGTTGGCACAATACGGACAAAGAGTTTGGAATATCACCGAAGGAACTTTAGAAGAAAAAGCCAATGCAGCGATAGACCGTACAGTAGCCTTTTTGCATGAATTAGGCGTAAAAACTCGCTTATCTGAATACACGGATGATTATGCAAAAACAGCAGATTTTATCGAAAAACGTTTCACAGAAAGAGGTTGGAAAGCCCTTGGTGAACGTAAAGACATCACACCAGCGATAGTGAAAGAAATTGTGGAGTTGAGTTATTGATAAATAGCTGTGAGGAGTGAGCTTTGAGATTTTGATAGAAAAATCTCAAAGCTTCTTATACTTGGTTTAATCGAAGAGTTTCTGTTCAATACTTTATTTGTTAAATGAAGAGTAATTGTGTAAATTTAAGATATGAAAAAGTCAATAAATGTATCAGATAGACAGGCTCTGAGGCAGCGTATTTTAGCTTCTGCCATTGCTTCTGCACGTATTGAGGGAATCGTAATTCCTCAATCTGTAGGTCAGGAAGTATTGGTTAAGGTTGTAAAGAGCCTCCCCAAATCTGTTCAATAAGTTTTTCCATTGGTTTATAATTTTGTAAACCAGCTTGTTGAACACTTCTAATATAAGATTCCATTAAATTTTGCTCATTGATTAATTCCCATTTTGGAGCTTGATAGCCATATTTCCTACAATACAAATTGGTAAATATCCTTGAAGTCCTGCCATTACCTTCTCTGAAAGGATGAATAAATAGTAGTTCAGCGTGTGTTTTGGCGACTTGTGTGATAATATTAGTAGAATTGGGTATTTCTTTTAAAAATGTTTCTTCAAAACTTAACATACTTTGGTGTAAAAATTGAGCTGAAGCAAATACAAATCCTCCTTTAGATAAATTTACAGTTCGATATTTTCCTGCAAATTCATATAGTTGACCAAGTGCTAACTGATGAATTCGAAAAATGTACTTTACGTTTAGCTTAGTATTATTCTTTAAACTTTCTGTCAATAGAATTTCTGCTTTCAGAAAACCTTCAAATTCAGCTAAAGCGACTTCTTCATTGGTTTTTAGTCCAAGTAAGTTAGGTAAATGCTCATTTTGGTCATATTGAATCTGATATTTCATGATAAATGTCTTTTCATATTTTAAAATGAAAAATACGAATTTTCTAACATTTAATCACCCGTCCATCCTCCATTTCAATAATTCGATTTGTACGACTGGCAAAGCTTGGGTCGTGAGTTACGATTAATAGTGCTTGTTGGTATTCTATGGCTAATTGCTTAAAAATATCGAAGACTACTTCTGTATTTTTTTTATCTAAATTACCTGTAGGTTCATCTCCCATAATAATCAGTGGGTCGTTAATTAAGGCTCTGGCAATGGCTACTCTTTGTTTTTCTCCACCTGAAAGTTGTGTGGCACTTTTCAACGCTTGTTTTTCAATGCCTAATTTTCTGAGATGTTCCATTGCTCGGTGTTCTAATTCTTGTTCTGAATATTTATTGAGTTTCAAACCGGGCAACATAACGTTTTGTAGTACAGTAAATTCATTCAATAAGTAATGGAATTGGAATACAAAACCAATTTTTTCATTTCTTACTCTTGCCAAATCTTGCTCTTTTTTGCCTTGCATACTGATGCCATCAATCAATAATTCTCCTTCATAAGCAGTATCCATTGTAGAAAGTATATACAGCAAAGTCGATTTTCCACAGCCAGATTTTCCTACGATAGAAGTAAATTCTCCTTTGTTGACAGAAAAATTAATATCCTTCAAAATCGGAATCGTCACGGGGTCGTGGAAACTTTTGTTGATGGCTTTAGCCTCAATAATGGTTGAATGTTGCATATTATTTTCCTCTAATAATGTCCACAGGGTCGATTTTACTTGCTTTGCGTGCAGGGAAAAGTCCAGCGAAATAGGTTGTGATTAATGAGAACGATATGCCAATAAAGTAAAATTTTGCGTTATAATTTATCGGATAAGTCGTCACTGTAGGTAATGCTGCCGTATTAAAGGGAATTTGGTCGATGACTGAGGAAAGTAAAAAGCCAGAAATCAAACCAGTTATGCCTCCAAAGAAACCAATACTTAGGGCAATCGTAATAAAGATTCTATTCACATCTTTACCCGAAAAACCTGTAGCTTTTAAAATCGCAATGGTATCCATTTTCTCATAAATCATCATGTTCAGGATATTATAAATTCCAAAACCTGCCACAATCAACAGAGTGATTCCTACGGCATAAGAAATCAAAGAACGAATAGAACTTCCCGTTTCAAACTGTGAATTAGCAGTTTGAATATCTTCAGCATCAGTATTAAAAACATGGGCGTACTCTTTGCTAAGAGCTGGAGCCATTTTGATGTCCTTTAACTTTACTTGGATGTCGGTAACGTAACTATTGGTTTGTCCTAATAATTTCTGAGCCGTTTTGATGGACGCATAACTCTGTACTTTATCAATCTCAACAATACCAGATTGAAAAAAACCAACTACTTTCAAAGGAAAACGTTCGCCTTTTGGTGTTGTAATCTGAATAACATCACCAATTCTGGCTAACATTTTTTCAGCAGCACCTTTCCCCAAAATAATACTGTTAGGAACATTTTTTAGATCGAGGTAAGAGCCTTCGGTAACATAGTCTTGAAAGAAGAATAATTTACTTTCTGCTTCTACATCTACGCCATTTACCACTCCTGTAATATCAATGTCGCCAACATTGTAAAATACTTGAGCTGTCATTTTTGGTGAAATTCCCAATACTCTATCATCATTACGAAGTGCCTGCATGATGAGTCCGTTATTACGAATTTCGATACTATTACCACTTGGTTTGATTGAACTTATAAAATTATGATAAGCTTTATAGCGTTCAGAAAGATTAATGGGTTGGTTTTTATTGGCTTTTATTTCATTAAAAAGCCTAACATGAGGCGTGCGGTTGAGGATTAAATTATCCAATAAATCGTTCAGTCCATTCATAAAACCTAAAAGTGTGATGAACATCGTGATACTGAATGTAACGCCTATTGCTGCCACAAGTGTTTGTCGCCAGCGAGCTAATAATAGCGATTTGGCTATACTGATGATAAGTTTTGCGTTCATTTGTTAGGTTTTAGAATGATGTCTTGAGCCGTTAAACCCGATAGGATTTCTACTTTCTGATAATCTTTTAAACCTATTTTTACTTTTACTTTTTCGTTCTTTTCATTCAGAACGTAAGTGTCTTCTATTAAATAATTGCGTGGAATTGTCAGAACTTTTTCTTTGGTTTGGATGATGATATTGGCTTCTACCGTTAGGTTTGGATATAAGAGTTTAGGCTGTTTTGTAAAATTTGCTTTTACAGTAAACGCTCTTGTTTTTTCATTCATCAAAGGGTCAATTTCTTCTACCACAGCTTCAAAAGCTTCACCTTGGTAACTATCTAATGTTACCATGATTTTTTGTCCGATACTTACTCTAACAATATCATCTTCATCTACTTGTAGCTCTAAACTAAATAGGTTGGCATCACCGATAATAGCAATGGCTGATTGTGCATTTACCATTTCGCCTTTCTCTTTTTGTAAACTATACAAGCGACCAGTGTACTCGCTTTTCAAAGTGTAATCCGCTTCAATGGTTTGGTTAATGGCTAAGTTTTTCTTGGATTGTGCCGCTGAAAAATTTACTTGTCGTTTCAGTTCTTTGTATTTCAAAATGGCAGATTGATAAGCTATTTTAGAATTGGCATAAACTAATTCTCTTTGTTCAAATTCTACTTTAGTACCAACTTGTTGTGACCAAAGATTACTTTGACGAAGAAAAAGTAAAGAGTCGTTTTGAAGTTTTTTGTGAGCTAATTCTATCGCAATACTTAAGTCTTTTAGTTTATCTTCATTCGCTTTTACATCTGCATTGGCTGCAAGCAAAGCTGCGTTTTCGGTATTGAGTTTGCTTGTTTGATTAAAGATTTTCATCAAAGGCTGTCCCTTCTGTACAAAATCGCCATCTTTCACATAGAGTTCGTCGATGATGCCATTTACTTTTGAGAAAACCTGATATTGATTTTTACTTTTCACGATTCCCGAAGCATAAACTGATTCCGAAATATTCATGATTTCGGCTTGTGTTTGTTCCTGTGTTTTTTTACAAGAAAAGAATAGGAGGGGTACTAATAGAAAATAGATAATTTTCATGTGTTATTTCAATTAGAAATGTACTTAGATTGTGTGTTGAGCGAATTGCCAAAAGTACCGATTTAGTTGTAGAAATGAAATAGCGTTTAGTTCAGAGGAGTAAGGAATGAGCTTTGAATAGCTAGATTTAAGTTTTTTGATTGAATTGCTACTCTTTAAATTGCATTTATTTGAGGATGAATAAATATTTTGTTTTGTCCTCTTTCATGAAAGAGGACAAATTTTTTTTATGCAGGACTATTAAAATGGTGAATTTTAAATGCCCAAGATAAGGCTACATTTTTTGCTCTACTTTTAATTTCTTCTGCTTTTTCACCTTCAAAATGTTCGTCAACTGTAGCTTCGAAAAGTGTTAGCCAAGTAGCGAAATGTTGTGGATTCAGCGGATGTTGATTGTTAATCACCAAATGGGGGCGAAGCGGATGCCCTTCATAACCTTCTTTGTTGAAAAGAATCATCTCCCAAAAGCTATACATTTTTGGTAAATGTTTTTCCCAATTTACTTTAGCAACTTCATCAAAAATATAGCCTAATGTGTCGTTATCACGTATTTTATCGTAAAAACTATTAACTAATAGTTCTATGTCAGCACGGGTTTCTAAATTCTTTTTCATGTTGAATTATTGAGTGATTTAGTAAGCAGTCCGCCATCGATTGTGAGTTAGTGATTTTTGAAATTTTGATATGAAAAACAATCTCAGATATTACGAAACACTTTCGAATTTTCTGTAAGAATTTCAACTGAGCTATTGAAGTATTCACTAATTCACAATTCACTCAATCACAACTATCACTTCACAACTAATTTCCCTAATTTATGATAAAAAGGAGTTTTGCTTTTTTCATCTTTAGGTTGATACTTTCCTTGAACAATAGGAAAATACATAACTCTTCTGCGAGATTTTTCACCTGTAAACGGACAAACTTCTACTCTATGCCAAAGGTCGCCATCGTGTACGGTTAAATCACCTGCTTCAATATTTAAACCTACTTCGTTTTTATCTGGATTATGGTCGATGAATTGTTTCTTCAAAAACAATACTTTCATTTTACTCAGTTTGTGTGTACCCGGCAATACTCTTAAGCCACCATTTTCCATCGGACAATCATCTAAATGCGTACCAACGTTGAGCATTTTCAATATTTTTTGTCCTAAAAATAAATCTCTTGGGCTATCGGTATGCCAACCCATTTGCGAAAATTTACTGTTATCAGCATTCACATAATGGTTGAAAACTAAACCATCCTTTTCGTCTTCGCCAATACGATTCGCATTGTTGGGAATCAAAGTAAGTAAAGCTTTCAAACGTGGGTCTTGCAAATATTCATGCAAGATAGCACTGTGTTGTGATAAAAAACATAAACGCTGAATCATAGGATTTCCTTTTTCATCCTTCCCGAATTTCAAAGGAATGCCGTTCATCTTATCAATTCCAGCTTCAAGCCATTCTTTTTCTACACGATGAGCTTCGTTTTTAAAAGCTTCTACGGTTTCTTTTGAAATAAAATTTTTGAAATGAATAAATCCATATTGGTCGAAATACGCTTTTTGTTCAGGAGTTAATTGCTCGCCAAGCGTAAAAGTTTTTGCATCAAAGTCCATACATTAGTTGTGATTTAGTGAGAATTTGAGAGTTAGTGAATTGTGAATTAGTGATTTCTGGACAGTTTCAAAATAATGTGGTATTTCAAAGAAAAATGATGAACGATTGCCCTTTTTCCTATTAGGAGGCGAATTAATTCGCCTCCTAATAGGAATTTGTCCAGTAATAATGAATGATTTTATCTAAAGTCTCTAATTCGTTCATTCACAACTCACTAACTATTCATTCACAATTCCGATTTCACATATAATTCAAATCGTTATTGCGTTTTAGTTTGATGATGTGTAATAAATTCAGTACTAAGATAACTGGATAAGTAGGATCGAATTCATGCCATTTGATACCGAAATTGGCTCTTCCGCCTAATTTATGGTGGTTATTGTGGTATGATTCTCCCATCATCAAGAAATCGAATGGTAATAAGTTTTTGGCTGTATCATTTACTTTGAAATTGATATAACCATATTTATGAGCAAACCAGTTGATGATTACACCATGAACTGGCCCCATCAAATAATGAATTGGCAACAAAGCATATTCCCAAGTATGCGTAGCAAATTTCATATAAAACAAAGTATATAAAACACCCCAAGCGATTCTAACAAACCATTTATCACCTAACTTTTCAACCAAAGCATAATAGGGAACACCTTTGATGAATTTAGGCTCAATGCCAGCACGGTCGTTAAGTATGGCATTATAATAGTCCTTAGTTTTCCACATCATGTGGAAAAGGTTATCAGAATAACTTGGCGAGTGTGGGTCTTTTTCAGTATCAGCATAAGCATGGTGTAAACGGTGCATAATACCATAAGCCTTTGGGCTTAAAAACGAAGAACCTTGCGTGATAAAAGTAAACCAGTAAAAGAATTTCTCCCAACCCTTCGACATCGTGAACATCTGATGCGCAGCATAACGATGTAAAAAGAACGTCTGAGAGAATAATGATAAATACCAGTGAGCTACAAAGAAAATTAAGATTGCCATATAAGTTTTTTTTACAAAATTATGGCAAGGGAGAGGCTTAAAATATGATAAAAGTCAGTGGTGATAATGAGGATGATTAACAATAGAATGATTTTATCATGCGACATATAGCCAAAGGATGGGATAATTGCCATTAAAAACCTAAATTTAAGCCTTTGTTTGAATAAGGAAAAAATATAAGTATTTGAATATTTTCAAAAGGCATTATATTATCAAGAACTAACGTTTTATTTGTTTAAAACCTCAAAATCTAAGAACAGTTTTATAGAATTATATATGTCAGAAAGGTTAGATTATACCGCAAGAGCCATACGAGTGGCATCCAAATATCCATTATTTTCTCATTTGTCAATCCAAATAAATTTTTGGTTTATAGCACATCTGTCTTTTGGATTGATTAATTATTTAATACTTCGTTCGTTTATGCCAAGTGCCAAGTTTGTCATGGGCGATACTTTGGGTTCAAGTTTTTTATTAGCACTGATTTTAAGTATTTTATTTGGGCTTTCTTTTGGAATGATTGAGTACTATTTAGAAAATAGGATTTTCAGAAGGAAATCGCTTGGAAGAGTAATGATATTGAAAGCAATCCTCTCATTTATCGTTTCCTTGATACTTTTCTACATCATCAAGTATGTACTTTTTGAAAAACTGATTGCTCCGATGATTGATTTAAGCAATATTAAAGTGAATGAAGAATCGTGGAAATATATTTTTTACTTGTTTCTGCTTCATACTTTTTTCATGAACGCCATCATCAGTTTTATCAACCAAATGAATAAAAAATTTGGCCCTGGAATTTTAGTGCCTCTTTTGTTAGGGAAGTATCGTTCTCCTAAAGAAGAAGAAAGAGTATTTATGTTTATGGATTTGCAATCATCAACAAGTATTGCTGAAAATTTAGGACATATCAAATACAGTGCTTTTATTCAGGAAAGTTTTATGGATATTAACGATGTAGTTCCGAAGTTTCGGGCAGAAATTTACCAATATGTAGGTGACGAAATTGTGATTTCGTGGACAATCTCTGAAGGACTGAAAGATTTATCGTGTATCGCTTTTTACTTTGCCTGTGAAGCACAATTTAACAAACGAGCATCAGTGTATCAAAACGAATTTGGCACAGTGCCAAAATTTAAAGCGGGGGTTCATCTTGGAAAAGTAACAGCGGTAGAAATTGGAGAAATTAAACGAGATATTGCCTATCATGGCGATACTTTAAATACTGCCGCCAGAATACAAAGTGTTTGTAATGATTATGGAAAACACTTGTTGGCTTCTAAAGAATTGATTGATATTGTTAACATTACTGCCCAATACGATGTAACATCAATCGGTAAAATACAATTAAAAGGAAAGCGTAACCTCGTTGAAATTATGTGTGTTCAGGAAAAATAGGAATGATTTTATATCCCTGCTAATTCATTGATGTCTTTTACTTCTAAAATGTTTTTTGGATAACCATGCTGTGTAGCATGAATCATCGCTAAACCAACTTGAGTAAGTGTACTGACGTAGTTTTGAAAGAAAGTCTGGAAAATTGGGAAAAGCCAACTAAGGTATGAATAAAAACTTTGAGTGTTTTTCAGCCCATCTGTCGGCTGAATATAACCCGGTCTGAAAGCAAAAACTCTTTTGAAAGGAAGCTTCATTAAGTCATTTTCGGTTTTGCCTTTTACTCTTGCCCACATACTTCTTCCTTTTTCTGTACTATCGGTTCCAGCACCAGAAACATAACAGAAAGTCATGTTAGAGTTTTGTTGGCTAAGTATTTTGGCAATATGCAAAGTAAGCGTATGAGTCAATTTAGTGTATTCAGGTTCTTTTTTGCCTAATGAAGTAACGCCCAAACAAAAATAACAAGCGTTGTAAGCAGTGAGTTTATCTTGAATAGGAGTAATATCAAAGAAATTTTCATGGATAATTTCAATCAGTTTTGGGTGATGTACTCCACAAGGTTTTCTATTGATTACCAATACCGTTTCAACCGCTGGGTGCATCAAGCACTCATGTAATACGCCTTCGCCAACCATGCCCGTTGTACCTGTAATGATTACTCTAAGTTTTTCCTTCATTTTTCCGATGTATATGTTTTTTCAAATTACATATAAATCTTGAATAATTATCATGAAATAATTATACTGTTTTGATTAAAGACATAGAAACCACATTTGCCATGATATTGGCTGATGCACTTGAGTATAAGTACTTGATTGTTTTTAAGAGATTCGTACTATAATGGTCACCTTGATTTTGGTCGGCATAGGTTCTGAAAACACTAGTAGAAAGTAATAAATGATATTGCTGGTCACGAATATCATAAACAATAATCGGACTTGGGTTATTCTCATCTACTTCAAAACAGAAAATGAAAATAGGGAAATCGAAAAGATTCAAACCATTTAAATTGGTCATCAAATCGGCATCAAAGTAATCGTATTTAAAAAATGTATGTTCAAAACCAATTTCATTCAGTTGCTCAGATAATGTTTTGAGCTTCTCGGTCATGATTAAAAAAGGAATATTTTCATTTGAATAATGCTTAAAACTTAGCCAATTGTTGGTATGTATATCTAGGTATTCAAGGTTATTTTTGGCCAAATCCAATTTATAGTCAAACAAAGGATAACCCGGAGCAAAATATCCCGGATAGAAATAGTGCATTCCTAAATTTCTACAAAAATCTATTTTTTGGTACATCAAAAATTTCCCTAAGCTATGTTTTTTATAATCAGGGTCATAGAAACAAGTAATGCCAGCAGACGTATTATCGCCCAAGTCGAAGAAACCTGTTGCAATCAATTTTTCTTGGTCATACACACTTACTTCATAAGTATTGAAAATGTCGTTTTGACCATTGTTAAAAAGCAAATTTTCTAAAGAAGGAGAAGCATCAAAAGAGATATGATTGCGATATTTTTGAAAAAGGATTTCTTGTTTTTCATTAAACTGAATAGGCTGAATCACAACTTTAAAGCCTGCATTAAGTTTCTCAAGTTTTTGTTGCGTTTTAGTTTTTTCAAAAGTCGATAAATCAATTCTAAGCCAAATTGCGCTGTAGATGATTCCTGAAAATTTCAGAAAATTGGTCGTAAAAATAGTCTGTCCCATTCTAAACCATCCATTAGCAAGATAGTCGTCTAGTTCTTCAGGATGTAGAGAGTCAGGGAAATTTAGTTTCGCAAACATCTATTTAAAAGTAATATGATATATAAAATAGGAGTAAATGTAAGGAAAAATGTTTTTTGAAGGAAATAAGACGAAAAGCAAAGACTTATTACAAGTTTATATTTTAGAAGTAATGACATAAAAGAAAACAGATATTAATTAAAATCGAAAATTTTCGAAAAAAACAATTAATAAATGAAGCTTATGTTTGAGTAGAATATTATTCTTTTTACCTTTCTAGTAACTGGTATTTTACTTTCCTAGTTTGTAGTACATTAACATTTAATATTCCTCAGATTTATGTCGTATTCATCTTCTCAATATGATGAATTAACCCTTTGGTACGATTTGCGTAATGGCAATGAAGATGCGCTTGCTACGCTTCTGAGGCTTTATGCAAAACCACTGATTGGATATGGTCGAAAAATGATCAGTGATGACTCAATTATTGAAGATTGTATTCAAGAAGTATTTATTCAGCTTTGGCAATATCGACATACGTTGAAAGAAGATGTGGGTTCGGTGAAAGCATACATTTACTCATCTGTAAGACGAAGAATTATTACTGAAGTAAAGAAAAATGCTTTTTCTAGTCCTCAATACGATGGTTCAGAATCGGAAGGATATTTTGACATTGGTTTTTCTGTCGAAGAAAAAATCATTCAGGACGAAACTGAACTTCACCGTGTAAAAATTATTAATCAACACCTAAATAGTCTTCCCAAACGCCAGAAAGAAGCAATTTATTTAAAATACTTCAAAGAATTGAATAATCAGGAAATCGCTGATATTATGGGTATTAAATACCAAACCGTTGGTAATCTTATTCACGAAGCACTTACTTTTTTACGCACAGTTTTCCCAAATGATGCTGTTTGGCTTAGTCTTCTTTTCCTTTATTTCGAGTAAAACCTTTCATTTCCTACCTTGAAAATTGACATTTTGGGGTCAATTGTAAATATTTTAATTTTTTTTATTCAAAAAGCAGTATGAACCTTAACAATACTTTCTACTGTATATAGAAAGCATGTTATTATTTTATGAAAAAATATAATGATTATACGATAGATGATTTTGTTCTGAATCCATCATTTGTGGACTGGGTGAAGCGTTCAGGCTATAAAAACCCGAATGATTTCTGGACAAAATGGGTTGATGAAAATCCTCAGCAATACTTACTCGTGCAGCAAGCCAGTGATTTTATCCTTGCTTCAGCAGTAGAAGGCGAAACTGTGAGCGATTTTCAAGTAGAATTATTAGTGAATAAAACCCTGAGTTCAATTAATAATATAGAAAACCAACGAGAGCCTATTCAATTAAAGTTTTTCAAAAATAGAGAATGGATTTTGAAATTAGCAGCTTCTGTAGCCATCATTTTTACAATAGGTTTAGGTGCTTATTTATGGCAAAATAATATTTCGGAAGAGTTTTTATCAACAAAAATCAATAGAAAGTTTTTTGAAAAAGAAAACTTAACAGCACAAAAAATGCCAGTTCAATTGCCCGATGGAAGTACGGCACTTTTAGAGCCCAATAGTTCAATCAGTTTTCCTGTAACTTTTGAAAATACTAATAACAGAGAAGTTTATTTGAAAGGACAAGCTTTTTTTGAAGTCGTAAAAAATGCCAATCATCCCTTTTTAGTTCATGCCAAAGATGTTGTGGTAAAAGTATTGGGAACGAGTTTTACCGTTCAAGCTTTTTTGAAATCGACCGACGTAAAAGTGGTTGTGAAAACAGGAAAAGTAATGGTTTTCCCGAAAGAAGGCGGAAGTACTGAAAATACCATCACATTATTGCCTAATCAACAAGTGGTTGTCAATAATGAAAGTCATAGCGCAAATCAGTCGAATGTTGAACTCGCTGAAGTAAAAGCAATTACTTCAAATGCTACCCCAAGCTTAGAATTTAATGATTCGCCAATCAGCGAGATATTTCAAACACTTGAAAAAGCTTATGGTGTCACGATTTATTTTGATGAAAAATTATTGGCTGATTGCTCTTTAACGACCAGTTTAGCCGATGAACCACTTTTTGAAAAATTGAAATTGATTTGTGAAGCAATAGGACCAAATTCTCATTTTGAAGTAGTAAACGAAAAGATTATCATTCAATCACGAGGTTGTAACCAATAACATATACATTTTATGATTTTTCCTTTAACATTACCTCCGTAGCGATAAAAAAAGGTATTAGCAATGTACCACCACTGCTAACACCTTTACTTTCAATCCCCTTGATGCCTCAAGAACATAAACCCTTAGCGAGGGAAAGGGGATTTTTGTGCTTTTGTCATTCCAAAAACGAACAATTATATGAAAAAAAATCGACAATCAAATGCCTTATGGCTTACTATTATGAAAATAACTGGACTACAGTTTTTCATGATTTTATTTCTCACGAGCTTCTCGTGGGCTAAGAGTTCAGCACAAGAAGAGCTGAATAGAAAAATCAGCGTATCAATTGATGGAATTATGCTAAAATCAGCTTTACAGAAAATTGAAAAGACTGCCCAAATCAGAATTTCGTATAATTCGCAAGTAGTGCCATTAGAACGAGTAGTTTTTTTATCAGCCAAGAATGAAAAATTGGCGGAAGTACTTGAACGTTTATTGAAGCCGTTAGCTGTTACTTACGTAGTGGTGAATAAACAAATTGTGTTAAGAAAACTGGAAAATGCTTCACAATCTTTTGTTCCTGTTGAGGAAAATAAGGAAGAAATTGCGGTTGCTCAAAGTGTTTCTGGAACGATTAAAGATGAAAAAGGCAGTCCATTAGCAGGAGTAAACATTACGATAAAAGGTACAGTAAAAGGAACTAATTCGGATGCGAATGGTCAGTTTAAAATAGATATTGAAGACGAAAATACCGTTTTAGTTTTTAGTTATGTAGGCTATGGAAAACAAGAAGTACTTGTTGGAAAACGTACAGTTTTTAATATTTCAATGATAATTGACCAGAAATCATTGGATGAGGTAGTCGTTGTTGGTTATGGAACACAAAGTAAAAGAGCCGTCTCTGGAGCCGTTTCGTCAGTAAATTTCAAGCAATTTCAAGACCGTTCTTTTAGCAATGTTACGCAAGCTTTGGCTGGTCAGATTGCAGGAGTAAATATTTCACAAGGACAAGGAGCACCAGGTGTTTCGCCGATTATTCGTATTCGTGGAGTAAGTTCAATTACAGCAGGAACGAATCCATTATTTGTAGTAGATGGCGTTCCGCTTGAAAACTTCAACCTCAACATGGTAAATCCACAAGATATTGAATCAGTAGAAGTATTGAAAGATGCTTCTTCGGCAGCAATTTATGGTTCGAGAGGAGCGAATGGAGTTATTTTGGTAACTACAAAATTAGGAAAGCCGGGTAAAACAACTTTTAGTGTAGGATATGAATCTGGCGTGCAAAGTGTAGAAAGAAGAGTAGAAATGATGGACGCCCAGCAATGGATTAACTATTATATTGATGCACATAATAATGCTTGGGTAGATTTGAACCCCGCTAAAAATAAAGCGAGCGACCCAAATAGTCTTCGTACTTCTACTTATAGAATTCCTGATGAATTTTTAACAAATCCACAACAGTTTGGAAAAGGGACGGATTGGCAAGATGTGATGTTCAGAGTTGCGCCTTCACAAAATGCACAATTCTCAGCATCGGGTGGTACAGAAAAAACACAGTTTATGTTTTCGGCGGCTTATCTCAACCAACAAGCAGTATTAGACGAAAATTATTATAAACGTCTTTCTATTCGCTCGAATATTAAACATCAATTAAGTGACCAATTTACCATTGGTTTGAATATTGGCGTAACAAGTATTTTCGACCGCACTGATGGAACACAAGGAAAAAGTGATGTGGTAAGTTTAGGCTTACAAAGTGACCCGATTTTTCCAGTGTATAACGAAAATGGCAACATCGGCTACCGTGACCCTAATTCTGTTTGGAATAAATACGTGGCTTATAACGATTTGAATTTATGGCATCCGTATTCATTAACACGTTATATCCACAAGCAAAACAAGACTTTTAATACTTTAGGAACAGCATTTTTAGAGTATAAAATTATAGATGGTTTAAAATTCAGAACAAGTATCAATGCCAATTTGTACAATACTCGTTATAATTCTTATCGTGTAAATAAACAAGGTTATGGTTATTCAGGCGTTTTAGCTGCAGAAGGTTACTCAACAAGTGGTTATATGTTTAACTGGCTGAGCGAGAATACTTTGAGCTATGAAAAATCTTATGGAGAACATAACCTTAATGTATTATTAGGATATTCAGCGCAAAGTCAACGCAATGAATTTGCTTCGCTTACTTCTGGAAACTTTCCAAACGATTTAGTTGAAACCCTTAATGCGGGTGTAGTGTCAAGTGGTTTTACCAATGCTACAGAATGGTCGATGCTTTCATATTTAGGGAGAGCACAGTATAATTTCAAAAATAAATATTTCTTAACAGTTGCGATTCGTCGTGATGGAAGTTCACGATTTGGTTCAAATACTCGTTGGGGTTATTTTCCATCAGTTTCTGGTGCATGGATGGTTTCAGACGAAAATTTTATGCAAGATATTAATGCCATTAATAGCCTTAAATTTAGAGTAAGCTATGGTATGGCTGGGAATAATCAGATTCCAAATTATGGTTCAAAAAGCTTGTTGAACTCTTCTAATTATGTTTCAGGAACAACTCTTGCGCCGGGTTTAACCATTGGAAATATTGCCAATACCGATTTAAAATGGGAACGTACTACGCAATTTAACATCGGTTTTGATTTAAAAACATTGAACAATCGCATTGGTTTATCAGCTGAATATTACAATTCTACTACGAATGATATGTTATTGAATGTTCCTGTACCTGATATTACAGGTTTTGCAACACAATTGACCAACATTGGTAAAATGGAAAATACAGGTATTGAATTAAACTTGAATACACAAAATGTAAAAGGAAAATTCAATTGGTCAACTGATTTCAATTTTAGTTTAAATCGCAATAAAGTATTGCAATTAGGACAAAGCAATGCACCAATTACTTATACAGATTTTGTGGTTGCGGTAAAAACAGAAGTTGGTCAGCCAATATCTAATTTTTATGGATATATCGTTGATGGAGTTTTCAAAAATCAAGCGGCTGTTGATGCTTATCCACATTATTCAACAACAAGACCGGGCGACCCAATTATCAGAGATGTAAATGGTGATAACAAAATTACTGTCGATGATCGCACAACTTTAGGAAACTATCAGCCTGATTTTATGGCAGGTTTAACCAATACTTTTTCATACAAAGGTTTTGATTTTTCTTTCATGCTTCAAGGAACATTCGGTGGCGAAATTGTAAATCAAAATTTCCGTTACTCTGGTTTCTGGAACAACGGACGTAATATGTACGCAGGAGTAGCCAACAGATGGCGTTCGGAATCTGATCCGGGCGACGGGCAGCACTTCAGAGCTACTTTAGGATTGACGGGTCTGCAAGACCAATTTACAAGTTTATGGGTTGAAGATGCGTCTTTCGTAAGATTAAAAAATATCCGTGTTTCTTATGCTTTACCAGCAAGTATTTTAAGAAAATTACCAATCAAAACAGCTCGTATTTATATGAATGCTGAGAATGTTTTCTTGTGGAGTCATTATACCAATTATGACCCAGAAAATACTACTTATAGTGCTTCGAGTTTCTCAGGAGAAGCCAACGGTAATACTTCAAATGGATTAAATGCTTCTGGAAATGCACCAAACGGAGCTTTTGTTGGTGTTGATTATGGTTCATATCCAATTCCAAGAGTAATAACGATTGGTGCAAAATTCGATTTTTAAGAAGATATTTTGGTTTGAAGAAACCTCAAAAAGACATACGACGATGAAAAAAATAAAACAATTATGCTTCCTGCTTGCCATTAGTTTAACGGCAACAAGTTGTGGTGATTCTTTCTTAGAATTAGCGCCCATTTCAAATGCAACCGCCGATAATTTTAAAACAACTGATGATTTTGAATTAGCTGTAAACTCAGCTTATGCTACGCTTTATACGGTTTATCATCCAGAAGGACCTGTTTCATACGTGAATGAACAAATGAGCGATAATGCCATCATGTTTAATATTTCGGGGATTCAGGCTGATAAATGGCAGTTTAAAGATTACTCTTTAATGACGACCAATACTATGGTTTATCAATTTTGGCAAGATTATTACAAAGCAATTTTCAGTACCAATATTGTTTTGAATAAAATAGAAGGTGCCAGCCTAAGTACTGCTTATAAAGATGAAGTAAAAGCCCAAATGCAATTTTTAAGAGCTTTGTATTATTTTAATATGGTGCAAACTTGGGGAGATTTACCAATCGTAACAACACCATTGACAGGTACTGAAGCTTATGCCGTTCTTCGTTCGCCACAAGCAGCGGTGTATGAACAAATCAAAAAAGATTTACTTTTTGCTATTGATAAATTGCCTTTGGCTTCTGCGATTCCAAGTGCAAAAATCGGTAGAGCTTCAAAAGGAGCAGCACAAACTTTGTTGGGAAAAGTGTATTTAACGATTGGAGATAAAACTTCTGCCGCTACAGTATTGAAAGAAGTATATAACAGTAATCAATACGCATTATTGCCAAGCTATGCTAGTCTTTGGGGGCCAAATGTAAAAAATACCAAAGAATCAATTTTTGAGATTCAATATCAAGGTGGTTCGGTGTCAAGTCCATACAGTAGATATTATCAAACATTTTATCCAAATAATAATTTCTTAGGATTTTATGGCTCTGGCATGAACCAAGTAACCGACGATTTGTACAATGAATATGAAAGCAACGATCCACGAAGAGATTTATCAATTGCTTTGGGTTATAACAATGGAAATACTTTCATTGCACAGAAATATCCTATCAAATGGATTCATACTAATGCAGTATTAGGCGGAGGGAATCCATTATCGAATAATAATTTTATGGTTTTACGCTATGCTGATGTACTCTTGATGTTATCAGAAGCAACAGGAGATGCTAGTTATTTGAACTTAGTTAGAAGTAGAGCAGGTTTACCAAAATTTGGTGAACCTAATTATCCAGCTACTTACTCTACATTAAGTTTAGCTATCGAACACGAACGTAGAACAGAGTTAGCTTTAGAATTCCATCGTTGGTTTGACTTGAAAAGAAATAACAGAGCTGTTTCATTACTTACAACAAAAGGAAAAGCCATTACAAACGACAAATTATTATTACCAATTCCACAAATTGTACGTTCACAAAATGCTGCTATTACTCAGAATAATGGCTATAATTAAAAATTCATTATTGTTTATTATTGAGATGTGATTAGTTAAGTAAGAGTCTATACCTATTTTTTTGAAGCTGTTCGTATGAAATTTCGCAAATTCAATACGAACAGCTTTTATTGTAAAAGCCTTTAGAAAACAATAGATAAAACCGCTAATGAGATACTGATTTCAAGCCAATTATAGAACCAACCAATGTCGTTATAAAGAATAATCTCCAAAAATTTATAGGGTCTTTAAAGATAAAAATGCCCATTAGAACAGTTCCCACAGCACCAATTCCTGTCCAAACAGTGTAGGCAGTTCCAATTGGTAATGTTTGTGTAGCTTTTAGAAGAAGTAACATGCTGATGGTCATTGTAACGACAAAGCCACCATACCACCAATAAACATCGTTCCCTGTAGCTTCCTTAGCTTTTCCTAAACAAGAAGCGAATGCTACTTCAAATAATCCTGCAATAATTAAAATAATCCAGTTCATATCCTTTGTTTTTTATCGGACAAAGTTCTTGAAGCGAGTCGAATAAAAATTTTACAAATGATAAAAAAGGATTACTGCTACCTTATTGCTGCTCTTATTCTACTTAGACTTACTTGAGTGATACCAAGATAAGATGCAATATGACCCAATTGCACTCTTTGGATTAAATCAGGGCTGTCTTTTAGTAAACTATTATATCTTTCTGAGGCAGTTTTAAATTGTCTATGGATTAACCTTTCTTCCGTTTTGATAAGTTCTTTTTCTGCGAACCTTCTACCAAAATTCGCAATATTGATGTCCTTCTCGAATAATTTTTGTAAGTCGTTTTTGTTCAGTTTATAAAATTCACAATCTTCCAAAAGCTCAATGTTTTCATATCCATTTTGATTATCAACATAGCTTTTCATAGAAATAATCGTTTCACCTTCTTTCCCAAACCAAAAAGTAATCTCGTTGTCACTCTGGTCGATATATGCCCTCACGATTCCCTTTTTAATAAAGTAAATAGTAGGCTCAATTTTGTCAGCTTTTAATAAAATATGACCTTTGGGATAGGCAACTTCAGTAATACTTTCTTTAAGCGTATTTTTTGATTCCACCGGCAATTCGAAAATTGCGTCAATAATCTTATCTATATTCATTGATACTATTGATATGAAAGATTAAAATTAATCTTTACAAAGTTTGTTATAGAGAAGTTAGGATTATTTTTAATCAATAGCATTTTGATAGAAAATAGAATTTAAAATAGAAGCAAGAATGAAGTATTGATTTGAATTTAGTGTAACATGAAGCACTGAAAACAAAAAAATCTCACAATCTATTGATTATGAGACTTTTAATTGGCGGTCTGGACGGGACTCGAACCCGCGACCCCATGCGTGACAGGCATGTATTCTAACCAACTGAACTACCAAACCTTTTTTACAATTTAACAGCTTCTTAACTTTGCGTTTATGTCGTTGTTTTATTGTGATGCAAAATTAGTCGTTTTATTTTAGAATACAATACCTTTGTCAAAAAAAAATCAAAAAAATATATGAGAAAGCCTTTTGAAAACGAGTTTCCTGATGGTAAGTATTTTTCTTTTTATATAGAAAAGGTTGAAAGTCAAAATGTTATTGAAGTACTTATGGAACAAGAAAGTGTTGTGAAAAAAATCTATAAAAATTTGTCTGAAGAGCAAAAAAAATATCAATATGCAGTTGGAAAGTGGACTCCGCAACAAATTTTAGGTCATCTTACTGATACGGAACGTATTTTTGGGTATCGTGCTTTGTGTATTGCAAGAGGAGAAAAACAATCTTTACCTGGTTTTAATGAAAATGAGTATATGGATGCGTCGCATTTTAATGAAATTCCTTTTGAATCTTTATTAGAACAGTATCGTTTAGTAAGAGAAAGTTCTATCGCATTGTTTTCTTCTTTTTCAGAAGAAGTAGCTTTAAGAGTTGGAATAACAAATGGACATGCGGTTTCAGCAAGAGCTTTGGTTTGTATGATTGCTGGACATGAGCGTCATCATTTGAATATATTAAAAGAACGATATAATATTGGGTAAAAATTAAGGCGTTTAAAGTTTTGAATAATTATTAAGATGAAATTTTATAAATATCAAGGTACTGGAAACGATTTTGTAGTGGTAGATGACCGATCGAAATCTTTCCCAATTTCACAAGAATTTATTGCTCAGTTGTGTCATCGTCGTTTTGGGATTGGTGCTGATGGTTTGATGCTTTTACAAGAAGCTGAAGGTTATGATTTCCGAATGGTTTACTTCAATTCTGATGGAACGGAGGGTTCGATGTGTGGAAATGGGGGAAGATGTTTAGTGCGTTTTGCACATGATTTGGGTATTATTAGCGATTCAACTGTTTTTATCGCTGTAGATGGAGAACACGAAGCGAAAGTAACAAAAGAAGTAATTTCACTGAAAATGATTGATGTGAATAATATTGAGGAAACTTCTGATTACGATTTCATGAATACTGGCTCGCCACATTATGTTACTTATGTAAGTGATTTACAAAATTATGATGTTTACAGTACTGGAAAGGCTATACGTTACGGAGAACCCTTTGTAAGTAAAGGTGGAACGAATGTGAATTTTGTTGAAGTAACAGGCGAAAATGCTTTGGCAGTAAGAACTTATGAGCGTGGAGTAGAAGATGAAACTTATGCCTGTGGCACTGGTGTAACGGCTTGTGCTATTTCAGCCAATATTCGTTTGGGCTTTGATAAATTTGTGGATATTAAAGTAATGGGAGGACAACTAAGAATAGAATTTGAACGCACTGAAAATGGCTATCAAAATGTCTTTTTGATAGGGCCAGCTGTGAGAGTTTTTGAAGGTGAAATTTGAGGTTGACTTGATAATATGAAGACATTCACTACGGATTAACGATTGCTTCGTTTGATTCAGCAAGTGGATTTTTAGCCTTCTTTCTATTTAAAAACAAGTAATTGAAGCTTTTGGTGTACAGCAAACTTGCTCCGCCAGAAGTAAAGGTTTGATAAGTATTTAAAGCACCCAAGATGGACGTTTGTAAGTTTCTATTATAAGTTTTAAATCTCAAACTTCCGTCTTTTGTAATAAACCATTCCAATGCCCAGTCGCCGATAAGTGATTGGGCATTTGTTTGATTGGTAGCCGTTGTAAAACCGCCACTTCTCGTAATTCTAAATCGGTCGTTGAAATTGTATGAAAGCCTAAGTTGTAAATTGTTAATCAAATCTTGATTCAAGCCGTTTCCGTTTAATGATAAATCGACGTTCAGGTTTTGGTCAATTTTCGAGAAAACATTGCTCAATTGATTCGATAATAGTTCTGTTAAATTACTTACTAAGTTGACTGTCGCAAAGGCAGTTGAATTTGTTTGTGAAACCATTTGTCCCAACAATAATACATTACTTACTTGTCGGTTTAATTCTTGATCATCCGTTTTCATTCTGTTTTCGAATGCCGTAACCGCAGAATTAAAATCTGGGTTTTGCGGATAATCGTGCATTTTCAAATTGAAAGAAACCGTTGGCTGTAACAGTCTATCTTTTAAATTAATCGTAATATCAACAGGATAACGGCGAGTATAATCCGCTTTGTTTCTTAACTCTCTTCCTCTACCAGTCGAGTCAATAACCGAACCTAAATAACTTAAATTTTGCGTATAAGCGGCACGAATATCAACGATGGCTTCATAAGGATTACCCGACCATGAAATTTTACTTCCTCTTTGAATATTGAATTTCTTGTTGATAATATTCTGAAAAGTAAAAGTATAATCTCCACGTTCAATATTATAATCACCAGTCATATCGAAACCGCCTCTGGTATCAACTTTTAGGTTGATAATTCCAGAACCATTGGCACGCATAATATCGCCTGTTTGTTTGTCGAATTGTACTTCTCCGTAAGCATCAGGTGTGATTTCAAAATTGAAATCCATTTTGATACCGCTACTTGAACCATTTTTTGCTTGACTTTTATTCAAAGAATCTTTGGCTACTCTTGCACTTAAAAACTCAATTTCTTCTTGATTTCCTGCATCTTGAGCTTTATCTAGCGGAATGTATAATCTTGTTCCTCTATCGCTTTTTAAATCGGCAGAAATGTTAAGATTATCAAAAGTGCCACTTAAATTGAGTTTTCCAGTGGCATAAGCTGTTCCGTAATAAGTATCGTTATCTCTTCTGAGGGTATTCAAGATTTTAAAACGATTCATTGTCGTGTTTAAATCTACACTGAATGTTTTGTCACCATCAAAGAAAACACTTCCTTTTAGTGTTCCTTTATTGCCTTCATCGTCGGTTAAACGAAGGCTCTTCGCTCTTACTTCGTCAGGTTCAAAAGTGATTTTATCTTCAAAATTTAAGACAGATTTTAAATAATCGAAGAACAAAGTACCTTTTTTAATATCAATTGCTCCTTCTAAAATCGGGTGTGAAGGCTTACCTGTAATATTGATATTACCAATCGCTACGCCACCAATTTTAGAGAAAAGTCCTTTGGTAAAAGGCTCTAAAATTTGCAGATTTGTTTGGTTTAAAGTAGCTAATAAATCAAGTGAATTTTCACTTTGTTTTGGGTCGTAAATGCCCCTTACGCTCAGTACTTGATTTTGAAGACGCTCTAATGAATAATTAATATCTACAATTTGTCTTTCGTTATCAAAAACGCCATCGCCTGTTACATTGCCAATCAAAAAGTTATCCAAATACAAATCTTTGATATTCAGATGACTATCAAGATTTATACTTTTATAAATGTTTTTTACTTCAACTTCACCGTTTACCAAGCCTTTCATATTCAAGGAAACGATAGGTGCTAAGGTTTCAAGCTTGAAGTTTTTAGCTTGAAAAGTTAAGTTTTTGAGCGAATCTTCCGAAATACTTCCGTTCAATGCAATGAATTGTTCCAAATTACTCAAGTATAAATCTTTGGCAGTGATTTCATTACCAATAATTGTTAAGGCATTATCGGGACTAACGTTCCAATCTTGATCAAGTAAATGAAGTCTTGAACGTTTGAATTGTAAAGCAATACCGTCTGGAATAAACTTTAAATTTCCATTGAGTTTTACTAAATTGGTTGTTCCTACTTGTTTTAAACCACTGGTAAATCTAATGCCTTCATCTGCCCAAGAAGCATCAATGTCAAGTTGTTCTGTTGGCGCAAGGACACTAATTTTTTGCTTTTTAGAGTTCAAGATTAACGACGCTAATATTTCGGGCGTATTGTAGAATTTTGAAGAGTTTAAATCAATATCCGACTGATAAAAACGATATTTCTGTCCCAAAACCAAAGTATCAATCTTTGAACTCAAAGAGAAAGTAGAAGTATTGCTAATTCCGAAAGTTCCATCTATCCAAGTTTTTTTAGAAATATGTCCGTCTGGATAATAAAATGAAAGAATTGGGTCGAAATTTTTGAGATAAAATTGATAAGCAATTTGGTAATTCTGAGGAGGCGTTAATGGTTTTTGGGCATAATAGGCTCTTCGAGTAGCTTCGTCGCCTACAAAGTAAATTTTATATTCTTCAACAAGTACTTTTAAATCTTCAAAAGCTTGACTAGGCTTGAAATTTCCATTAAAACTTAAATTAACCAAATCTGATTCAATGTTTAATTTTCTGGTACTATCTTCAATTTTAGAAGTAATGTACAATGAATCAAGGATTAAATTTCGTTGTTCGAGCGTAACATAAGTGTTGATAAAATTTGCCTTTCCGACTAAATCATCAATGTTTTTCCCCTTTGTTTGAATATCAAGTAAAGTAGAAATTCGCCAATCATCTTTAGTGAAATGAAGATTTTTTAGGTTAGCCTTCGATAATTTCCCAAGCATATCTACGTCACTTTTTCCATTTCGTAAATCTACTTTTCCGAATACATTCAACACAAGATTGGTATCTTTTACGGCAATTCTTCCATCAAAAAGCTCTTTGGCAAGTTTGCCGTTAATGTCAATGTTTTTGTAATTATAGTCGTTGTAACCTATTTGTTTAACCGTTCCATCGAAATTCAAACTAGCATTTTTCAATGAAAAACCAACGCCTTCTATTTTTCCAGAAAGTGAAATGTCACCTAAAGAACCTGCATTTTCAATAAGTTTCCCAAGTTTAAAATCTTCTAATTTCAAAGAACCTTTATAAGTAGAATTTGCTTCGTTTGGTTTTAAAACCATTGCAACATCTACGTCCGATTTTCCTAAATCAGAAGTCAGTAATCCAGTTGTTTTAAAATTAGAAGTACTTCCTTTAAAAGTGCCGTCAAAAGTAATATGCCCAAATTTTTCAATGGCTTTTACAGGATCTTTTCCAATATATTTTTCTAAATCATTTACAAAAACATACGATTTTCGCATGTTGAAATTCATATCCGTAGTAGGAATATTGGGTAAACCTTTAAATGCAAAATCGCCTCTTAATTTAGATTTTTCACCAAAGTATAAATCGAAATTTTGGAGTTTAAAATCATTTACTGTGCCATCGAATTTTCCGTTGAGGTAATAAACCTCTTTGTACTGATACATATCGTTTACAAAACGAGCAATATCGCTTGCAACAACCACTGTCGAATCAAAATTGGCATGCATTCTTACTTTTGCATTCCAATGTTTGAAATCTTTTTGACTTCTGAACGACATGACGATGTTATTCCTTACCACTGAATTATTTACTTTCAGCAATAAATCATCAAAACGCATTTGCGTATCAGAAATCAAGAAATGTGTTTTTAGCGTTTTTATTCTTAAATCAGAAGAGCGGTCGTAAGCTTTAAGCGTAGTTTGAAAAGTAACAGTATCACGAATCAAAGTAAAATTTTTGAGGTGAGCGTTCAGTTCGTGGAGTTTAAAATGATAATGGTCGAACGATTTTTTGTCATTCATATAAGGTTCCGACTCATCATTCATGCTAAAAATACCTTCCACAATATCAGCTTCACCAATGATAAATGGCGTAGGTTTATGGTTTGGGTTTGGTGTAGGCGAAGCCGTAAGTCTGTTGATACGACGAATGAATTCATCAATATTCAAATCACCTTTTTTGTCGGTGACTAAACCAACTTTTGGATGATACAATCTTACATAATCTAATTTCGTTTTCAGAGAATCTTGTAAAAGACTTTTTAATTGAAAATCTAAGTCCAATTTTTCAATATCAATCATTTGATGATTCTGATAATCTTTTACTCTTACGCCTTCTAACGTAGCTTCATCAAAAAAACGAATAGTTACTTTATCAATTTCGATTGGATAACCAAGTGCTTTTGAAATTTTTGGAGCGTAATATTGGGCAATCTTGGTTTGTAAATAGGAACTTCTAAGTGCCAAAGAGCCTAAAACAGCCAACAATAATAAACCCACAACAGTGTAGAGGATTATTTTTGTCAATATTTTAGAAACCTTTATGAACATTTATTTTTACTATAGAAAAAGATGTTATTCGTTAATAGTATATCTGTTATCTGTATTTAATTTATCCTTTTACTTATAATAAAATGTGTTGAATGCTAAGAAAAAGCTTTAGAGTAAACTACAGAATTACTAAGGTATTGTTTTCACTGTGTTCTATCAACTAGCATTCATTATCTTTGCATTATTATGACAATCTTAGCAATCGAATCATCATGTGATGACAGCTCAGCAGCTGTAATTATTAACGGCAAAATTTGTTCCAACATTGTAGCAAGCCAAGCTATCCATACAAAATGGGGCGGGGTTGTTCCCGAATTAGCTAGCCGTGCACATCAACAACATATTGTACCTGTTGTGGCAGAGGCACTTGAAAGAGCGAAGATAACAAAAAATGACCTAAATGCCATTGCTTTTACTCGTGGACCGGGGCTTTTAGGTTCATTATTAGTAGGTACTTCGTTTGCCAAGGCTTTGGCAATGGGTTTGAATATCCCTTTGATTGATGTTCACCACATGCAAGCCCATGTTTTGGCTCATTTTATTGATGAACCTAAACCCAATTTTCCGTTTTTATGCCTAACAGTAAGCGGAGGACATACGCAAATTGTATTTGTGCGTTCGCCTTTGGAAATGGAAGTAATTGGCGAAACCCAAGACGATGCTGTTGGCGAAGCTTTTGATAAAACCGCTAAATTATTGAATTTGCCTTATCCAGGTGGACCTTTAATTGATAAATACGCTAAAGAAGGAAATCCAGAACGTTTCCCCTTCCCGATGGTAGAAATGCAAGGATTGAATTACTCTTTCTCAGGAATTAAAACTTCATTTTTATATTTCTTACAGAAAGAAACAAAGAAAAATGCCAATTTCGTTGAAGAAAATTTGGCAGATATTTGTGCTTCGATGCAAGCTACTTTAATAAAAATTCTTTTACAGAAACTTAAAAAAGCAGCGAAGCAATACAAAATAAAAGAAATAGCGATTGCTGGTGGTGTTTCAGCAAACTCTGGTTTAAGAGCAGAATTGCAAAAAATGGGAGAACAAGAAAATTGGAATGTTTATATTCCAGCTTTTCAATATTGTACCGATAATGCTGGAATGATAGCGATGGCAGCACATTTCAAAGCTGAAAAAGGCGAGTTTTGTAAACAAGATGTGAGTCCACTGCCAAGAATGGCTTGGTAATTTTTAAGAAAAAATCAAAGGTTACAAGTAACCTAACTTGTAGCCTTTTTTGTATCATCGTTTATCAAAGAGCTTCTTCATTAATAATTCCTTACCTTTGTCAATAAAAAAATACAATTTTGGCAACATTCAAACAATTAGGCGTATCAGAGCATTTCATCCAAGCATTGACTGAACTGAATATCAATAAGCCTTCTGAAATACAGGAAAAAGCTATTCCTTACTTATTAAAAAATCAAAACGATTTTATTGGACAAGCACAAACAGGAACAGGTAAAACTGCTGCTTTCGGTTTACCGCTTTTGATGAAAGTAAATCCTAAATCAAAAGAAGTTCAAGCGTTAATCTTAGCCCCAACTCGTGAACTTTGTCAACAAATAGCCAAGCATTTGTTCAAATTGACAAAGTATGCACCAGAAAAAATATTTGTAGAAGCAGTTTATGGAGGCGAAAAAATAGATATTCAATTAAGAGCTTTATCGAAACCAACTCAGATTATTGTAGCCACACCGGGCAGACTCATTGATTTATTGGCTAGAAAAGCTGTGAATTTGAGTGCTGTTAAAACCTTGATTTTGGATGAAGCCGACGAAATGTTGAGCATGGGTTTTAAAGATGAGTTAGATAATATTCTCAGACAAACGCCTCATGATGCTTCAAAATGGTTGTTTTCGGCTACTTTACCAACTGCTTTGCAGAAATTGGTGGATACTTATATGTCTAAAAACACACATACCGTTCAAGTAAGTAAAAGCGAAGTGGTGAATAATTTAATTGAACATCAGTTTTTTGTGTGTGAGGAAAAAGAAAAGTTTGATTTTGTAATGCAATTTTTGAAAACGATGGGTGCTTCTACAGGAATTATATTTTGCAGAACAAAAGCGGCTGTTCAAACATTGACCAAACAACTTATTAGTAAAAATATAGCAGTAGATGCTATTCATGGAGATTTACAGCAAAGTGAAAGAGATAAAGTAATGCGTGCTTTCAAGAATCACAAATTGAAAATATTGGTCGCTACGGATATTTCTGCAAGAGGTATTGATGTGGACGATTTGGCTTATGTAATTCACTACCAATTGCCAGACCAACCCGAATATTATACCCACAGAAGTGGTAGAACTGCCAGAGCTGGAAAAAGAGGTATTTCAATCTGTTTTGTAAGTCAGAATGAAGTAAAAAGGATTTCAGAGTTTTCTAAATTATTAAATATTTCATTTAGAAAATTATAAGATTATTACATAAAGGAGTACAATAAATGATACTTTTTTCGCTTATTAATTATAAGTAATTATTTGATTTTTAGTGTTTTGTATGCCCGTTTTGCATATTAAAACCTTTTTCGTTTTTAACAATATCATCATGTCATTTCAAACATTAAATTTAATTGAGCCTATCCAAAAAGCATTAGTTGAGGAAGGTTACAGTAATCCAACACCTATTCAAGCCCAAGCGATTCCAACAATACTTCAAGGAAAAGATTTGCTAGGAGTAGCCCAAACAGGTACAGGCAAAACGGCTGCTTTTGCTATTCCAACGATTCAATTGTTGTGTCAAAACCCTGTTCAACATCGTGGGAAAAGAAGTATTAAAGCCTTAATCGTTACGCCAACTCGTGAATTGGCGATTCAAATAGACGAAAGTTTTAAAGCTTATGGACGATTTACTGGACTAAAACATACTGTTATTTTTGGTGGAGTAAAACAAGGACGTCAAACAGATGTTTTACAAGATGGCGTAGATATTTTGGTTGCCACACCGGGTAGATTGTTAGATTTAATCAATCAGCGATTTATTTCATTAAAAGATATTCAAATCTTTATTTTGGATGAAGCCGACCGTATGTTAGATATGGGTTTTGTGCATGACATCAAGAAAATTCTTACTTTTCTTCCTGCCAAACGTCAGTCTTTGTTTTTCTCGGCAACGATGCCTCCTGAAATTCAGAAATTAGCGGATAATATTTTATACAAACCTGTTAAAGTAGAAGTAACACCAGTTTCGTCAACCGCTGATACAATCAAACAAGCAGTATATTTTGTAGAAAAAGACCAAAAAAACGCTTTATTGATGGATATTTTGAAAGATAAATCTATCGAAACCGTTTTAGTATTTACTCGTACTAAACACGGGGCTGATAAAGTGGTGAAAGTTTTGGCGAAAAATGACATCAAAGCTGAGGCAATTCATGGAAATAAAGCACAGAATGCTCGTCAGCGAGCTTTAGATAATTTCAAGAGTAAAACAACTAGAGTATTGGTCGCTACTGACATTGCCGCTAGAGGAATTGATGTGGATAATTTAGCTTATGTAATCAATTTCGATATTCCGAATATTCCTGAAACTTACGTGCATAGAATTGGTCGTACAGGTAGAGCAGGAGCAAACGGAACGGCATTTTCTTTCTGTGATTCGGAGGAGAAGAATTATTTAAGAGATATTCAAAAATTGATTGCCAAGAATATTCCTGTAATTGAAGACCATGCCTTTAAAAACAGTAATTCTGTGGCACCAACACCAATTCAAGCAAAACCACAGTCTTCACAAAAAGTACAACCAAAATCAGGTGAGGTAAGTAACAAAAGTAAAAAGGTGTGGTTCAAGAAAAAGACAGAAGCAAGATAGATGAGTGATGAATATCATCCATTGTAAAATGACTAATATCATTTTAGTATTGAATCGTAATTTTTGGACTTCCATTCGCTAAAATTTGTTGAATTTAGTATTTAGCTTTATTTTTATGGGATTTATCCAAAAAACATGGAAATAGTACAAAAAATTACAGGACTTTATTAAGTAAAAATTGTTTATTTCTAATAAATTGTTGTACTATGAAAAAACATTGAGTTCCTTTGTATTAGATTTAGACCCAAAATTTAATTTTTTGTGGTCGTCAATGAAATCGGAATACTCATAAAGTTATACCAAGTTCATTGTCAGGAGATTACGTTGACATTTACAAGAAAAGACCAAAATAACCCAAATGTTTATAAACGCTATAGCAAGTTATTTGCCCGAACAAATTATTACCAATGCTTATTTTGAAGAATTAAATGGATTAACTGACGACTGGATTACCGAACGTACTGGCATTCGCCAACGTCGTAAAGCTTCAGCCGAAGAGAATACACACACAATGGCGATAGCCGCTGTTGATAAAATTAAAGAAAGCTTACCTTATGATATTTCAGAAGTTGATTTAATTGTTGGTGCAACTTATACACCTTATGACAGTATTTTTACATTAGCTCATGCAATTCAACATCATATTAATGTTAGCGAAATACCAGTAGTTACTATTTCATCTGCTTGTTCATCTTTGTTAAATGCCATTGAAATTGTTCAAGGATATTTTGCCCTAGGTAAAGCCACCAAAGCGTTGGTAGTTGCGTCAGAACATAATACAGCTTATAATAACGAAGAAGATACTAAAGCTGGACACCTTTGGGGAGATGGTTCTGTGGTAGTTTCTATTTCTAAAGAAAGTACAGGCGAAGGAAACTGGGAGATTAAAGATTTATTAACTGGCGGTGCCGCCAATGTAGGTAAAGCATCTGAAAGTGTAACGTTGAAGTTAAACGAAAAAGGACTAGTTATGCCTTTTGGTAGAGATGTATTTATCAATGCTTGTACTTATATGCCAAAGGCAAGCTTACAAATATTAGAAAGAAACAATCTTAGCATTAATGATGTAGCCTATATTGCACCACATCAGGCAAACCTTAGAATTTCTAAGAATGTAGCTGGTACTTTAGGTGTTTCAGAAGATATTATGCTTTCTAATATTCAGTACTTAGGTAATACAGGTTGTGCTGGTTGTGCCATTGTGTTGGATGAACATAAAACAGAATTTAAAAAAGGAGAAAATATCATTGTAACAGTATTCGGTGGTGGATATTCTTATGGAGCAATGTTGATTACGATTTAGCTTTCTGTTGAATAATCCTAAAAGAAAACCTCATGTTTAGTTTATCTAAACTTGAGGTTTTTTTATAATCTAAAAATTATTTTAATAAGTTTTTAAGTTTATTTTAATAAGTTTTTAAGTATTCGCAATACTTGATAGATTGTTGGCGTTTTATTGTAAACTAAAACCTTTACAAGCAATGAAAACTTACCAATTCTCTCTTTCTGTCATTGTAATTTATGCAATGCTTATGTTTACTAGTTGTTCTGAACAAAAAGTTGAAACGACTGACTCAACAGAAATGTCTGATTCTTTAGCAGTTAATGGTCCTACAACTAGCTTGGAACCCTTTGAAAAAAGGAAATTTATTAAAACTGCTGATTTGAGGTTTAAAGTAAAAAATGTACAAGATGCCACCAACAAGATTGAAGACATTATAGAAAAGTATAATGGTTTTGTGACGGAGGCAGAACTCTTAACGAATGTAATTAAAACCAATGAAGTGGAAATAAGTGAAGATTCTATTTTGCACAACAAAGCATACGAAGTTACAAACCAAATTACGATGAGAATCCCGAATCAATACTTTGATAAAGTACTGAGGGAAATACAACCAGTAATGACATTTGTAGAGCGTAAAAGAATTGCTGCGGATGATGTGAGTTTTTCATTAATCGCAAGCGATTTACGGAAAAAACGCTTCTCAAAATTTGAAAATCGTTTTGAAAAAGAGATAAATGAGAAGGGTAAAAAATTAGTAGAAACTACAGCGTCAGAAGAGAAATTACTGGATTATCAAACCCAAGCCGATAATAACAAAGTACAAACAATGAGTTTGAACGACCAAGTAAATTACAGTACACTCACTGTTGAATTGTATCAACCTGTTACTAATACTGTAGAAATGCTTCCTAATATGGAAAACCCTTTTGCTTATCAACCTAATCTCTTTCTTAGAATCTGGCAAAGTGTGCGAACAGGATGGTTTCTTTTTGAAGAAGTATTAATATTTGTTACAAAACTTTGGATGTTTATGTTGCTCGCTTTGGGCGGATATTGGCTTTACAAAGTGTATTTCAAAACTTCAAAAGTTTAAGATAAAAAAGCCTTCTCGGAATTTCCAAGAAGGCTTTTTTATCTTAAACAAGAAAACAGTAAACTACAAAGTAATTCTATAACCTACTCTTTTGTAATTAGCATTTGGGCTAATATCTGTTCCGTTTCCTTCTAAAACAAAAACTACAGTAGCTGTTTGATTAGCCTGTGCAGGTGCTTTTAGGATATTTACTTTTAATTCACCAAAGCTAGATTTTGCTGGAATTGTAATGGTAGTAGCACCTGCTAAATCGTAGTGAGTACCCGCAATTGCAGTAGTTTCAGTTGGATCAACCGAAAATTTGATTACTGATTCTGTCTCACGTTGTGCACCCACTAAGTTAATTCTTAATGTTTTTGTTTGCACAGCATTAGTAGAAGCTAATAAAGGAAATGTTTTTCCTAAAGCTGGAGAACCCACGACAGCGTCTTGAAATTCTACAAGTGTTAGTTTGTCGAAAACTGGTTTATTTTCATCAAAACATGAAAATAAAGAAGTCATGACAAGTAAAAGCAATGATATATTGATTATTCTTTTCATCTGAAATTTCTTTAAATATTGAAAATATTAGTATCCGACGTTTTGTTTCAAGTTAGAATTCGCTTGAATTTCACGATTTGGGATAAATGATAAAATACGGAAATCTGTATAAGCAAGATTTTGAGCTGGGGCATCTTTGATAATATCTTGTCCACGACGTTTCAAATCAAAGAAACGATGTCCTTCAAATGCTAATTCGATACGTCTTTGATTGGCAATTTCATTAATTAAAGCTTGTCCAGTTAAACCTGTTTTTGCCTCTAAACCAGCACGAGTACGAATTGTGTTCACATCAGCTAATGCTTCAGTTTCTTTTCCAGAAAGTGCATAAGCTTCGGCACGGTTCAAATACATTTCAGAAATACGAATTACAGGGATGTTATCTAAGTTAACAACACCATTTCTTCCAAAGAATTTAGTACATTCAATTTCAGCCGTTCCTCTACCAGCCGTTCCTCTTTCGTATAAATTGCGTCTTACATCACCTGGCTCAAAAGTGGCTAATAAAGCAGCGGTTGGAACTAAGTCACCGAAACCACCAGTAGTAGCAGTATTTCCTAATTGTACCAAAGTTGTATAAGTTGTTTGTAATGAAAGGTTAACACCAATGTTTTCATTCGTTTGATATACAATTTCAAACATCGATTCTGGGTGATTTGCTACACGCCAAGCACCAACATAAGCATCCTTTGTTTGGAATTTACCAATACCCGAAGCCAATGCAGCATTTGCATATTTGATAGCATTTTCATAATCACCACGATACAAGGCTACTCTTGAGAAAAGAGCATTAGCAGCACCTTTGTTAGCATAAGCTGTTGAAAGTGTTACTGTAGATAATTTAGCTACTGCGTTTGTCAAATCTGAATAAATGAAATCATATGTTTCTGCAATCGTTGCACGAGGTAATCTTTCAATTTGTGCAAGATCTAAAACACCTTTTTTATGAAGAGGTACAGTTCCTCTATCAGATTGTGTAACTACTACTTTTGGTTCGTAACCATAACAACGAGCTAGTTCAAAGTAAAGTAAAGCTCTTAACATAGAAGCTTGTCCTTCAAAAGAATCTCTAGTAGCTACCGGAACAGCTGTAGCTTTAGGAAGTGCTTCTAAAATCAAGTTTAATTGATTGATAGCATTGTATGCTCTTTCCCAAATTTGGAAGTGTGCGTTGGTAGCTTGGTTTTGGTATTCAGCCACTAAACGACCAGACTTATTGGTAGCACGTCCATTATCTGCCAGTGCTTCTGGAATAGCAATCAAATCACGACCATAAAGGAATGTTGATTGCAAGACATCATATACACCATTAACGGCAGCACGAATAGCATCTTCGCTAGTAAGGGCTGTAGCAGAATCAATTGATTGACGTGGTTGTACGTCCAAAAGATCACTACATGAACTTGCAGTGAGTACTAGACCAAGTGCAAGGGGTTTAAATATATTTTTTAATTTCATTTGATTTTCTCTTTAAATGTTTCTAAAAACGTTTATTTTCTAAACTTAGAACCCTAATCTAACACCCGCAGTTACAACACGTGGTTGTGGAACAATACCACTGTTACCACTTCCTAAGTTTGTCCATTCTGCATCAAAGCCAGACCATTTAGTCCAAGTATATAAGTTATACGCTTGTAAGTAAACTCTAGCAGACGCTAACCCAAATTTACTTAAAGCTGTTTTAGGAATATTATACCCTAATGAAATAGTTTTTAAGCGAATATAAGAAGCATCTTCATATACTCTTGACCCAAGATTGGTAGTAATACTCGAACCAAGTACTTCAGTGTTATTATTGAATGGTCTTGGTGTACTTGTTATCTGTCCTGGGGTTGTCCAACGGCTTTCATAAACTGAACGTAAAGTATTGAATGCACGTCCACCGTTTTCAAACATAAATGCAGATTGGTTGTTGTATGCTGTACGACCATATTCATAAGTAAATAATACATTTAAGTCAAATCCTTTATAAGAGAAGTCATTGGTAAAACCACCATATAAATTTGGAATTTGACTACCGATAATTTTTGAATATGAATCAACATTACCAGCGATACGATAAATGATGTTACCAGCATTATCATACCACATTGCACGACCAGTTGCTGGATTTACCCCTGCATATTCTGCTACATAAATAGAGTTCAAAGGATGGCCGATTTTAATTTGCTCATCTACTGTACGACCTGGCAAAGTCGTTAAAGTATCATAAAGTGTTGTGATTTTGTTATCAATTTTGGTGATGTTAAAATCAGTTGTCCATCTAAAACCTCCTTTATCAATATTTGTAGTTTTGATACTAAATTCAAGACCTTTATTCTGCATACCACCCAAGTTGTTAGATATAGTACCAAAACCACTAGTTTGAGGAACAGGTTGGTCTAACAATAAATCGCTACTTGTACGCACAAAGTATTCAATTGAACCTTGAACACGACTGTTAAAGAAACCATAGTCTAATGCAAAGTTGGTAGTCGTGTTTTTTTCCCATCTCAAAGAAGCATTACTCAAACTTGCTGGAGAAATACCTGAAAGTCCGTTATAATTAGCACCACCACCATATAAACCTCTTGAATCAAAGTTTCCGATTTGGTCGTTACCTAAAGTACCATAACTAGCTCTTAGTTTCAATTGGGAGATAGAAGGATTGTTTTTCAAGAAATCTTCTCCAGAAATATCCCAACCAGCTGAAACACCTGGGAAGAAACCGTACTGGTTTTCAGCACCGAATCTTGAAGAACCGTCATAACGAGCAGTAAGTCCTAAGAAATACTTATTTTTGAAGTCATAGCTAAAACGAGTGAAAACACCTGCCTTCTTGAAACCAGTCCAAGAACTAAATATTGAAATAGGATTTGCTGCCGAAGATTGAGTCGTAAACTGTGGAGTAGGAATACCTTCAGCAGTTGTTTGATAGTTTTCTTGAGTATTTTGGCGATATTCAACCCCAGCTAAAGCACTGATTTTGTGGTCAGTTTTAATCGCTTTGTCATACATGAAAGTAGCATTCGTCAAGAAGTTGATTAACTCAAATTGTTGGGCAGAAATACGACCTTTTACGTTGAAAGCATCAGCAGTACGAGGGTCTTGGAAGTTATAACCGTTGATTGTACGGTAATCCAAACTAGCGTAAGGTCTGAAAGATAAGCCTTCAATAATTTTGAAAGTTAAACCTAATGAACTGATAACTTGGTTTGTTCTTGAATTAATTTTATTCAAATCACTTACCATCAGAACGTTTTGATTCAAAATACCAGCTAGACCACCTTCAGCAGGAGTACCAAAATAAGAACCATCGTCATTGTAGATACGGTTCATTGGTAAAATTAATGGAGAAGAGAATGAAGGAGAACCCAAGAAACTACCACCATTTGGTCCACCGAAAGTACCTCTTTGAATAAATGAACTCAAGTTGATTGCAGCATCAACATTTAAACGAGAACTTACTTTGTTGTTGATTTTAGCACTAAAGTTTCCTCCTTTGTAATCTACGTTTCTAACGTTTGCATCAGATTGATTATATGCACCTGATAAATAGAAAGTAGTTTTCTCGTTACCACCATTCATTGAGAAATTATAATTGTTAGTAGTACCGCTTTGATAAGCCTCTTTTTGCCAATCATAAGTAGGCAATGCCGCAATTTCAGCATCTGTCAATGTACCACTTAATCTTACCCCCGTCAAAGCACCTGATCTTGCAGTCGCCTCATTTCCAGTTTGGTTGAACAAAGCTTCTCTTCTTAATTGAATCCACTCTTGTGTATTTAATACATCTAAATATTTGGTTGGTTCAACATAACCAGTGTTATAATCTAAAGAGATGTTTGTTTTTCCTGCTTTCCCTTTTTTAGTAGTAACTAACACAACACCGTTTGCCGCCGCAGCACCATAAATAGCAGCAGAAGCAGCATCTTTCAGGATTTCGATGTTTTCAATATCGTTAGGGTTTAGGTACGATAATGGGTTTGTTGAAGCAAAAGCAGAGTTACTTGAAGTGTTAAGTTGTACTCCATCAACTACATACAAAGGGTCATTTCCTCCTTTGATAGAGCCTACTCCACGTACACGTACTTGTACTTGACCACCCGGCACACCGTTAGAACCTGAAATCTGAACCCCAGCCGCACGACCTTGTAAAGCACGGTCAAAAGTTTGTACAGGAATGTTAGCAATGTCCGAACCTTTAACAGATGCTTGAGAACCTGTTAATGTACGACGTGCCTGACCACCTCCATAACCAACGACAACAACTTCTTCAAGGTCTGAAATCTCAGAAACTAAAGAAACGTTAACAATTGATTTTGAACCCGCAGGAACTTCAGTTTTTTTAAAGCCCACAAACGAGAATACCAATGTTGATGAACTAGAAGCATTGATTTTGTAAGAACCATCAGAAGCGGTAACTGTACCTTTGGTTGAACCTTTTACTCCAACACTTACTCCAGGAAGTGCTGAGCCGTCTTCGGAAGATGTAACTTTCCCTGTGATAGTTCTGTCTTGAGCAGCTACTCGAAATACGAGCGCAAGCAAAAACACAAAACTAAATAGTAGTTTTTTGTTCATTTGATTTTAGTTTGAATTGATGATTTAAAATATTATGCAAAAATAACAGGAATTTAATTGCTGATGCAAATTTTATTTGTTGAAACACTAATTAATAGCGCAACAATTGCATGTAAGCAGTATTTTCTTAGGTGAAACTAGAAAATTGAAGATGAAAATTTGGGAAATTTTACAAATTGCATTTTGACACAAGATTCGATTCCCATCTTTTATGTAACTATTTCATGATAAAAATGTTTGAATGAAATAGTTGGAAAATTTGCCAGTGTTGAGCATTATCTATCATAAATGTTATCAAATACAATATTTAATAGGGTATAAATCTTCAAAGTGATTATAAAAATTTGGGAGATGACGATTAAAATGTTAGCTTTAAATCATCATCATTTCATCTTAAATCAAACTTTTCATGAAAAAGATTATTCTGCCTGTGGCATTGTTGATGTTTTCTCTTTCCACTTCATTTGGGCAAAACACTTCTCTATTAAAATCTAAAATCGCACAGAAAGCTGAAGGTCTTGAAGCAAAAGTGGTAGCTTGGCGAAGAGATTTTCACCAAAATCCAGAACTAGGTAACCGTGAATTTAAAACAGCTGAAAAAGTAGCTGCTCATTTACGTGTGTTAGGAATTGAAGTAAAAACGAGTGTAGGGAAAACGGGCGTTGTTGGTATTTTGAAAGGTGGAAAACCTGGTCCAGTAGTTGCTTTACGTGCTGATATGGATGGACTTCCAGTGAAAGAACGGGTAAATATTCCTTTTGCTTCTAAAGCAACGGGCGAGTACAACGGACAACCTGTAAGTATTATGCACGCCTGCGGACACGATACACACGTGGCAATTCTGATGGGTACTGCTGAAATTTTAGCTTCCATGAAAAGTGAATTAAAAGGAACGGTAAAATTTATTTTTCAACCTGCTGAAGAAGGAGCGCCAGAAGGAGAAGAGGGTGGAGCAGCTTTAATGATTAAAGAAGGCGTTCTTGAAAATCCGAAAGTGGATGCCATTTTTGGTTTGCATATTAATGCTCAAACGGAAATTGGCAAAATAAAATACCGTCCGGGTGGTACAATGGCGAGTTCCGATTGGTTTAAAATCAAAATCAAAGGTAAGCAATCGCATGGAGCTTATCCTTGGTCAAGTATCGACCCAATTGTTACGGCTTCACAAGTAATTATGGGTTTGCAGACCATTGTGAGTAGAAATGCCCCTGTAACAGAATCGGCTGCGGTTGTTACTGTTGGACAAATTAATGGTGGTGTAAGAAGTAACATTATTCCAGAAGAAGTAAATATGAATGGAACAATTCGTGCTTTGGATACTGGTGTGCAAGATATGATTCATGCTAGAATCTCTCAAATTGCTACCAATATTGCTGAAAGTGCAGGGGCAACAGCAGAAGTAAGTATTACTAGAATGTGTCCTGTTACTTATAATGACATTCCTTTGACGGAAAAAATGGTTCCTACTTTAGAAGGAGTAGCAGGTAAGGAAAATGTTTCAATCACAGCAGCCGTAACAGGAGCAGAAGATTTTGCATTCTATCAGCAAAAAGTACCGGGAGTTTTCTTCTTCTTGGGTGGAGCTCCCAAAGGTAAACCCATTTCAGAAACAGCACCACACCACACTCCTGACTTTTATATCGACGAAGGTGGTTTTGTATTGGGTATGAAATCAATGGCAAGCTTGGTAGTTGATTATATGGAAATGAATACTGTTAAGAGTAGTGTGGGAAAATAATTTTGATGTCGGATGTCGGGTTTCAAATGTCGGATTTATAAAATCTATTTGCAGAAAGCTGACATCCGAAATCTGACATCCACAATCCCAAATTATGTTGAAGCATTTACTTTCTGAACCAATTTATAAACCACAGCAGGTAAATAGCGTTTTAGATATACACCCATTACTTCGTACCAACCTCCGATATATACTTCTTTTTTATTCGATTTTACAGCTTTTACAATCCTTTCTGCACAGCGTTCGGCAGTCATACCTCGGCTTTGGTTTTTATCCATTTTTCCGTGAATATTTCCTTTACCATCTAAGGCATTTAGTGAAATAGAAGTATTGATATAACCCGGACAAATGACAGTTACTTGTATATTTTCTTGCCAAACTTCTGCTCGTAATGAATCAAAAAAAGCAATCAAAGCATGTTTTGCGGCACAGTAACCACTTCTTAAAGGTGTTCCGATTTTTCCAGCTACGCTACTAATCGCTACAAAATGTCCTGTTTTTCTTTCGCTAAAATGGGGAAGAATTGCCTGTGTAAATGCCACAGTACTAAAAAAATCCAGTTCCATAATGTCTCGATAAACCTTAAAATCTGTGTCTTTTACCAATGAACGTTGCGTAATACCAGCATTCTGAACTACCACATCAATTTGATCGAAGTGTTCCAAAACTGTTTTTACCTTTTCTGGAAAAACATCAAAATTCAACATATCCATTGGTAAAACCAGTACTTTTTCGGGACTTAATCCTGTGGCATCAGCCACTCTTTGTAATTCCTTTTCACGCCTTGCCGAAAGTACCAGTTTTGCTCCTTCTTTAGCAAATTGATAAGCCAGTGCTTCGCCAATTCCCGACGAAGCTCCTGTAATCCAGACTATTTTGCTTTGGAAATTATTCATGGTAAAGCATTAAGCTTTTAATAATCAATCTCTACTCCTCTATGCCTAAATTAGATTAGTCAAATTTTAAAAGTTAAAAATACTCCTCATTCCGCATTCAAAACTCTAAACTCACTCATTAATTTCCATCAAATTCAACATAAAAGCATACTCCAAAGCGACATCATGGAAACGTTTGAATCTGCCCGATGCTCCGCCGTGACCAGCTTCCATATCTGTATGGAAAAGTAAAAGATTATTATTGGTTTTCAAGGCACGCAATTTGGCTACCCATTTAGCAGGTTCAAAATACTGTACTTGCGAATCGTGCAAACCTGTGGTGACTAACATATTCGGATAGTCTTTGGCTTCAACATTATCGACAGGCGAGTACGATTTCATGTATTCGTAATATTCTTTTTGTTTCGGATTTCCCCATTCTTCCCATTCTCCTGTGGTCAAAGGAATACTTTCGTCGAGCATCGTTGTTACCACATCTACAAATGGTACTGCCGCCAAAATACCTTTGTACAAATCTGGTCGCATATTGGTTACTGTACCCATCAATAAGCCACCTGCCGAACCACCATTGGCGAAAAGTGTATCTTTTGAAGTCCATTTTTCTTGAATCAAGTATTCTGAAACATCAATAAAATCATGGAAAGTATTCAACTTTTTTAGCAATTTACCATCTTCGTACCATTGTCTGCCCATTTCTTGTCCGCCACGAATATGGGCAATCGCAAAAGCAAAACCACGATTTAATAAACTTAATCTTGCTGCTGAAAAGTATGGGTCAATCGAATAACCATAAGAACCATAAGCATATTGAAGTAATGGTTGCGAGCCATCTTTTTTGAAACCTTTTTTGTAAACAATTGAAATCGGTACTTTTACGCCATCACGAGCGGTAGCAAAAAGGCGTTCGCTGATATAATCTTCTTTGTTGAATTCGCCCAAAACTGTTTGCTCTTTCATAAGCGTTTTGTCTTGCCTATCCATATTATAATCAAATACTGAACTTGGCGTAGAAAGTGAAGTATAAGAGTAACGAAGAATGTTGGTATCAAAATCAGGATTTGAAGATACGCCAGTATCATAAGCCGTTTCGTCAAACTGAATATAATGTTCCGCTTTTGTACTTTGATTAATAATGCGGATGTGCATCAAAGCCTTACTTCTTTCTTGCAACACCAAATGGTTTTTAAAAACCTCCATGCCATCCAAATAAGTATCCTCACGATGTGGAATTACTTCTTTCCATTTTGTCATGTCAGTACTTTCGGCTTCATTTACTTCCATCAATTTAAAATTGGTAGCATCTTGAGCGTTGGTTCTGATATAAAATTTATCCTCAAAATGTTCGATGGCATATTCCAAACCTTCTTCACGTGGATAAAAAGGAGTAAATTCACCAGTAGGATTTGAAGCTTCCAACAAACGATATTCTGTAGAAACGCCATTTTGTTCAGACACTGAAATGATGTATTTTTTAGACTTCATCCTGCCCAAACCCATATAAAATTGTGGGTCTTCTTCTGTATAAACTAATACATCTTCAGCAGTATCTGTACCGATTACATGGCGAAATACTTTTGATGCCAACAAAGTTTGTTGGTCACGCACCATGTAGAAAATCGTTTTATTATCAGTCGCCCAAGCGTAAGCACCGCCTTCTGTATTCTCAATTTCGTCGGGTAGAATTTCACCAGTACTGAGGTTGATGAATTTCAAAGTATAATTTCTTCGACTGACTGTATCTACTCCATAAGCCAAAATCTGTTCATTGTCGGAAACCTCATAGCCCCCAATGCTAAAATAAGCATGATTTTTTGCCATTTCGTTTCCATCCAACATAATCTCTTCTTCGGCTTCCAAAGTACCTTTTTTACGACAGTACAAAGGATATTCTCCTCCTTCAATATACCTTGAATAGTAATAATAATTACCATCTTTTACTGGAACAGACTCATCGTTTTCTTTGATTCTGCCTTTCATTTCATGGAAAAGAGCTTCCTGCAAAGCCTTTGTTGGTGCCATTACGGCATCTGTGTAAGCATTTTCAGCTTCGAGATATTGTATTACTTCTGGATTTTCAGGGTCGTTTAACCAATAATAATTATCTTGACGAGTATCGCCGTGGAGTGTCATTGGATGTGGCTTTATCGCCGCCACGGGAGCTTGCATAACATCTGGGTTCATACTATTCATTTGATAAGGGCATTAGATTGTCTTTTGGAAGGCTATATCAATCTTCAAAGTTAAGTTTTTCAAAGAGAAAAGCATTTTAAAAACCTGCATTTTGCCTTTTTAATTCAATATTAGGGTTTTTTCTGATGGATTACCGCCACAAAACAGGACGATAATTTAGTATATTGTGGCTATATTTTCGTCGTGTACCATTTTGTTGGACATCCTAAAACAGACAAACGATAATGAAAAAAATATTTTATCTAATTGCTATCTTCATAAACTTTATTAGTTGTATCAATGCACAGGACAACAAAAGAATGGCTAACATAAATTCTATATTCGATAAAATGGAACTTCAGGGTGTGGACACTAGAAAGCCTTTACTGTTCGGTTACTTTTTTTATGACAAGGATAAATCAAAACTTGAAAGTCTAAAAAATGAATTACTTAATGACAACTACCAATTAGTAAGACTTGAAATGAGTGAAAAGAATGAGTTTGCTTTACACGTTGAAAAAGTAGAAATTCATACAAGATCTTCACTTTTGGAGAGAGAAAATCAACTTGAAAAACTTTCCAAGAAATTCAAAGTTGAAACTTATGATGGTTGGGACGTTGGCAATGCAGATTCAACAATACCATTGATTTCAAAAAGTGACTTTGAAAAATCGCTTGAAACTAAAACAGACGAAGAACTTTACAAATTAGCAAGCGAACTTTATGATAATGAAACTAACGACAAAGCAATCATTGCATTTAATAAGTGCATAGAAAAAAATATCAAACTTGATACTTCAAACTATAAACTTGGAGTAAGCTATATTGGACTTGGTCAGATAAAAATAGGAGTTACAAAACTTGAACAAGCAGTAAGACTTAATCCAAATTATTTTAAGGCTTGCTTTAATCTTGGAGCAATCTATTATGACAATCAACAGTATCAAAAGTCCGTTTACTATTACCAAAAAGCAGCAAAAATAAATCCTAAAGACGACAAAGTATTATATGGTATTGCTGCATCTCAATTTGTTTTAGGACAATTCAAAGACTCTGAAACAAATTGTAAAATGGCTTTGAAACTTAACCCCAATAATACAAATGCAAGTTCACTTCTGGACGACATGAATAAAAAGAAATAATCAAACTGCTCTTAGGCTCTCCTAAGACCTAAAACAAAGAAGAGCGTCCCACTCGAATTTTATTAGAAAGGATGTCTTGCCTTTTAGTAAATCCCAAATACTTTCTAAACACACATTCCAATTATTTTTGAAAGAGATGTTTTCCTCCCGTGACTGGTCTCCCGAACTTAAATGGTCGAGAGACCAGTCACAGAATGAGCAACCCGACTGAGAGATTAAGCAACCCGATTTAGGGATTTTGCATCCCGACTGAGAAATTAAGCATCCCGACTAAGGGGTTTCGCAACTTGTCCGAGATATTAAGCTTCTTGATTTAGGGATTTTGCAACTTGTCCGAGATATTAAGCTTCTTGATTTAGGGATTTTGTAACTTGTCAGAGAGATTAAGCTTCCTGACTGAGGGATTTTGCAACTTATCCGAGAGATTAAGCTTCCTGATTTAGGGATTTTGTAATCCGTCCGAGAAATGTTCAATTCCCATTCTTCTAACTCGTTTGCTACCAGTCAGGGAATGAATAGTGATTCAAATATTTTCAACATAAATCCGAAATTTATAGTTGATAATAAAAACATTTAAAAGCTATCCACGAAATTTGTAGGAACGCATAAAAACTCTAACATGAAAAATATCGCATATATATTATTGGCTGTGGCAGGTTTGATGCTCTTGGCGGTTTTGGTTTGGGCTTTTACAAGTCTTGTAGATTTTGGGTTGAATGAAAAAACAATTATGATGCTTCTTTTTGGAGGAATCGCTGGGGTTGGTCTAATCAGCAGAGTAATTTATGTGGCAAAAGATTCTTTCGGCAAAGAAAAGAAAGCAAAAAATAGTAGAAAATAATGAACAGAGAAGTACTTGTGAAGGCTGCCAACTTTTGTGCTTATCAAGAACGCACGCAGCAAGAAGTACGAAAAAGACTTGTTGAATTGGAAGTTGAAGGCGATGAGGCGGAGGAGATGATTGTTTGGTTAATTGAGAATAATTACCTCAACGAAGAACGTTTTGCTAGAATTTTTGCAGGCAGTAAATTCCGTCAGAAACGTTGGGGAAGGTTAAAAATTCGTCAAGAATTAAAAATGCGTGGCGTGTCGGAATACTGTTTAAAAGCAGGAATGAGTGAAATTGACGACGAAGATTATCTCCAAACGTTAACAGAGCTTCTTGAAAAAAAAGCGAAAGAAATTAAAGAAAGTAATCCATTAAAACGCAAACAAAAACTATTAAGTTATGCCCTTAGCAAAGGTTTTGAATCGGATTTGGTGTTTGATTTGATCAAGGTGTTTGATTAGTATTTATTAATACCATATAAACGATTTCATAGTTTCCTAATATTTAAGGATATTGCATCAATTAAAATTATACATACAAATATTTTAAATCTATAGTTTACATGAGTAATAGTTCAAAGAAGAAAGTAGATGTAAGCGTATGCTTATATGGTAAGCCTTATCACACGATTTTAGCTATTAAAAGTTTGCTCAAATACAGTAGAGAGCACATCAATAAAATCTATGTTACGGTAGAAAAGAATCAACCACAAAAGGATTCTAATGGAATGTACCTATTGAAGCAAGTGCTAAAAGATGAGCCAATCGTATATTTCAAACCTAAGTATTTTTATAATTTGGGAGAGCTAGATTTTGAAAGAACTCGCAATGATGCAAAGTATCGCTACCAAATCCCTTATCAATATGCTTTTGAACAATCAGATCAAGAATATGTATTAGTGATTCATAACGATTGCCTTTTTCATGACGATACTGTGGGTAAAATGTTAGAGACTTTTGCAAAAGGATCTGAGAAATTGGCTGGAACAGGAGCGATTGGTCAATGTTGGGTATGTCCAGCTGCTTTTGAGAACAAGTGCAAGTCTAGTACTTTTGACCAATACAAACCTACAAAGAGTGAATTAATTGAAATGATGAATCGTCATGATATTCCAAGAAGGGAAGTAACAATGCGGTTAATCAATGAAGGTAAAATTCATCCACTTCCAGAATGTCGTTTAAATGAACATGCCGCTCTAATTAGCACATCCATTTATCGTGAAAGCTCATTGCCAAAAGGTAATAATGTTACGTTCGCCGCAGGCTGGGGCGGAAATGATTGGGGTACAGTTTGGTTTCATCAGATGGTAAATCAAGGTTATATTTTTAAACATCATAGGTTGGAAGATTTTGCAACACATTCGCCTTTTAACTCATTAGGGAATGGCATCAGTGCGTATTCTAACTCAGATATTTATTGGAATTCAGAAGATTTAGCCAAAAAACATTTGTTAGAAAATTATAATATTTCTTTAGTGCCGAAGACTAAAACAAAAGTACTTTCAGCCATTAATACTGTTAAAGTGAGTACAAAAAGAGTATTGGTGAAGACGATTAATGGTTTTAGGAGGTGAATTAGTAGTAAAGCAGTTAAATAAAGTAAATATGGATTGGTTTATTTATTAGAAAAAGTCTATTATAATAAATTACTATCTTTGTTAAAATAACTTTAACTAAACAGCCATGTTAAAAAGTTTAAAGATAAAAAACTTTAAGAATATCAAAAACCTTGAAATAGTAAAACTCTCAAAAGTTAACTTAATCACGGGCAAAAATAATACTAGTAAGACTTCATTGCTTGAAGCTGTATTGTTATTGGCTTCAGATATGGATTTTAATTGGATTTATAGTTTAATAAGAGAAAGAGGTGAGTTATATTACACTGATAACAATAACAGTAGTATTCCTTCAAAATCAATTAATAATCTTTTATCACTGAAGTCCCTTTTTCACTCAAGATTGATAGATTTTGAAGGTGGAAACCCTATATTCATAAGTAGTGACAAAGATTTTGTTGGACTTGATTTTATTCATTTTATTGAAGAGACAGATAAAATCGATGATAATGGAAGGACAGTTGTTAGAAGTCGAACAAGAACAAGAGTAAATAATTTATTAGATTTTCCTGATAGCTTTATAGGATTGGAAGTAAAAACTTCAACCAATACAATCATAGTTCCAGAGGATAGGTATTCAAGATTTTCTCAATTTACATCCTCTCAGTTAAAAAAGAATATTCAGTTTGTGAAGCCAACTTTTCAAGATAACGAAAACAATGGTATTCTTTGGGATAAAATAGCCTTAACTGAAAAGGAGGATTTTGTAATTGAGGCTTTACAAATAATAGATAAAAATATAGAGAAAATAGCTTTTATCAAAGATGAAAATAATAGAAATAGTAGAGAAGAAAGACGTGTAACAGCAAAAGTTAGAGGAACTACTGATAGAATTCCATTGAAAAGCATGGGCGATGGAATAAATAGAGTTTTGTCAATAATATTAGGATTAGTAAATGCAGATAAAGGGTATTTCTTTGTAGATGAATTTGAAAATGGTTTACACTATTCTGTACAACAAGATTTATGGAAAATTATTTTTGAATTAGCTAATAAGTTAGATATACAGGTATTTGTTACTACTCATAGTGAAGATTGTATTAAAGCTTTTTCAGAAATAGTTAATCTCACTAAGTATAATAAACAAGGACAATTATTTCGCTTAGATAGAAAAAATGATGAAATACGAGTTGTTTCATACGAAAGTGATGAGCTTAAAATAGCATCTGAAAATGATATAGAAACACGTTAGCCTATGAAGAATAAAGAAAAATATAATCAAAAACTTTTGGTTGAAGGTAAAGATGATACGCATGTTATTTGGGCATTATGTGAAAATTTTGATGTTTACCAAAATTTTGATGTAGTTGATTGCGAGGGTATCAGTAACCTTTTCAATATAATACCTGTACGATTAAAGCAATCAGAATTAAAGTCTTTAGCGATAATTATTGATGCTGACTTGAATATTGAAGAAAGATGGAAAGAATTAAGGAATATTTTCGAGAATAGTCATTATACTCTTCCTTCAGTTCTTCCTGCAAGTGGCTTGATACATGAAGAAAATGATAGAAAAATAGGTGTTTGGTTAATGCCTAATAATGATATTAAGGGAATGTTAGAAGATTTTGTAAAGTTTTTAATTCCTGAAAACAATAACTTAAAAGAAATTACGGAAAGAACCTTAAACGAATTAGAAAAAAATCAGTACAATCTTTACAATAAAGACCTTCATAGAACGAAAGCATTTATTCATACATGGCTTGCATGGCAAGAAACACCTGGAACTCCGATGGGTTTAGCTATTACTAAAAAATATCTTTCGACAGAAGATAGTGAAATCTGTATTCGATTTATAGAGTGGTTGAAAATGACATTTAAAGATGATTAATAAGTATTATATTTCATTATAGGGTTTTGAAGAAGATAAATTCCCAAAACAAATTCTTGCCAAAATAAAAAAATCACATTACCTTTGAAGCCATGAATAATTCAGCGAACACATACCGTACTTATTATTACTACTACGCACAGTAGCAGTCGGTTGTGTTTTGACTAATCTTTTTGAAAATCAAAAAATACATATACACAAACCGACTTGAAAAAGTCGGTTTTTTTTGTGCCTTCTTCCAAGTACGAAAAGGCTTTTAACCAATGAATGTAAAACCAGCTTCCCGAATGGATTTGGTGCAGGAGTATTACTTCTCGACCAAGCTAAAACAAATCGCAGCGATGCGTGCTTCAGGTATTGATGTGTTGAATCTGGGTATCGGTAGTCCCGATTTACCGCCTTCTGCTGAAACTATTTCAGCTTTAGCAACAGCAGCAGAAAACCCTAAAAACCATGCCTATCAAAGCTATGTAGGTATTCCTGCCTTGCGTGAGGGTTTTGCTAATTTTTATCAAAATGCTTATAGAGTAAGCTTAAATCCTGTGGATGAAGTATTGCCTTTGATTGGTTCAAAAGAAGGAGTAATGCACATTTCGATGGCATATTTAGAAGCTGGTGACGAAGTTTTAGTACCAAATCCGGGTTATCCAACGTATCGTGCGGCTTCTTTATTGACGGGTGCAACGGTGATTGATTATGACCTTTCGAAAGAAAATGGTTGGTTACCCGATTTGAAAAAATTGGCTGAAAAAGATTTATCTAAAGTAAAATTGATGTGGGTAAATTATCCACACATGCCAACGGGAGCGAAAGCCAATAAAGCCTTTTTTGAAGAATTAAGAGATTTTGCTTTAGCCAATAATATCTTGATTGTAAATGACAATCCTTATAGTTTTATTTTGAACGACGACCCCGAAAGTGCTTTAGCCGTAGAAGGAATGAAAGAAGTAGCTTTAGAACTGAATTCATTGTCGAAATCGCATAACATGGCGGGCTGGCGTTTGGGTGTTTTGGTTGGAAAAGCCGAGTTTATTAATCCTGTTTTACGTTTTAAATCAAACATGGATTCAGGGATGTTTTTGCCGTTACAAATGGCAGCGGTGAGGGCTTTAGAAAATCCTTCGTCTTGGTTTGATGAATTGAATGCTATTTATCGTGAACGTCAGCAGAAGGTTTTTGAAATGATGGATTTGTTGAATTGTCAGTACGATAAAAACCAATCTGGAATGTTTGTTTGGGCAAAAATTCCAGCAAATTATCAAACTGGATTTGAATTATCGGATGAGATTCTTGAAAAATCGGGTGTTTTCATTACTCCTGGTGGAATCTTTGGTTCGGCAGGAGATGGCTACATTCGTACTTCTTTGTGTGCTGAAGTTTCAGTTTTTGAGCAGGCGATTGGGAGGATTAAGGATCATAAGACTTTAGGACTTTAAGATTAAAGATACAAGAAGCAAGACACAAGACTTGAGACTTCAGGATTTTGAGATTAAAGACGCAAGACAAAAGAAACAAGGTTGGAATTAAGGTTTTTAGGAATTAGATAAAGAACAAAAATATTAAAGAGCTTAAAGCCTACCGCCTAAAGCTTATAGCAAACGCACAAAATTATGATTATTTCAGTAGTTGGACTTGGGCTTATTGGTGGTTCGATGGCTTTGAGTTTAAAGGAAAATGGTTTTGCTGATACGGTGATTGGCGTCGATAACAAAACCGAACATATTATTAAGGCTTTAGAATTAAAGCTTATCGACCGTGTGGCACTTTTGCAAGATGCCGTAAAACAATCGGACATTATTATTTTGGCTGTGCCAGTAGATGCTTTGTTGACTTTATTGCCAGAAGTATTGAATCAGATTACAGAAAACCAAGTAGTAATTGAAGTGGGTTCTACCAAAAAAGCAGTTGTGGAAGCAGTGAAAAATCATCCGAACAGAGGTAATTTTGTAGCGACTCACCCAATGGCTGGAACAGAATTTTCAGGCCCAGAAGCTGCGATTAGACATCTTTTTGATGGTAAAAATTGTGTGCTTTGTGACATTGAAGATTCAAAACCTGAATTGGTAGAATTAATTAAGAAAATGTATATCGAGGGTTTGAAGATGAGAATTACTTATTTGGATTCTGTGGCTCACGATATTCATACGGCTTATATTTCTCATATTTCACATATTTGTTCGTTTGCTTTGGCTTCAACGGTTTTGGCGAAAGAAAAAGATGAAGAAAGTATTTTCAATTTGGCAAGTACTGGTTTTGAATCAACGGTTCGTTTGGCAAAGTCGAGTCCAGAAACTTGGATTCCGATTTTCCGACAAAATCAAGAAAATATTATCGACGTACTTGATTCTTATATTACTACTTTGTTGACTTTCAAAGGATTAATGATTTCTGGGAGTTATGATAAATTTGGAGAGTATCTAACCCAAGCCAATGATATTAAGCGTATTTTGAATAAGTAAGTATTCGTCAATTATAAAAAAGACTTTCCAAACTTCAATTCGGAAAGTCTTTTTTGTTTTAGAAAGAAAATAATCTTGCGTCGCTTCCGATTTCAATCTTTGTTTTATTCTTTTTCTTATTCCACGGAGCAGTCGTACTCATGCCCATTTGTATGGCTAAACCTGCCATCAACAAAGTGAAAATGATAAAAACCCAGCGAAATATTTTTTGATTCTTGTTCATGATTCGTTAAAATTAATTCAAAATAGAATGATGACACAAAGATAATAACATATTGATAAAGGATAAGTTTAGACGAATGATGGATTCTAAGACAAAACTGATTATTTTGCAAGTGTTTTAAATAACTAAGCTTAAATCAAGCTTTTAACTGCCTTTATTACACATCATAACCCGAAAAACCATGAAAAATAAGTTGAAATATTTTTTGTTTATTATTACAAGTATTATCTTTTTTTGCTGTTCTAGTCCCGCTACCAAATACGAAAATGCCGTTGATGAAAGTAAAACTTGTTCGATGATTTTCATTGATAAATCTGTCAGTGTTGACCCAAACAAACAATTTATCTATGAAAAATACAACAAAATAATTAATCAACTAATCGACGAAAATATCAAAACCAAAGGAGATAGAGTTGAAGTATTTTTTATCCATGAAAATACAGCAAAGGCTAAAGTTGCTGAATTGATTGCTCGTTCTGAAATGGAAATTGCTGAGGGTGCAAGTGCTACTGATGCCGAAGCACAGAAGACAGAATTTGAAATGGACATCAGTAAAGAGCGTAGTATTTTCAAAAAAGTCGTTATTAATCATTTAACTTCTACTAATCCTTCAGCGAGTAAAAATAGCACAGATATTTTAGCCGCTTTACCTTTAATTGATCATGAAATTGGTAAAGGGTTTACGGTAAAAGCTTATTTCCTTTCAGATATGGTTGAAAGTATGAAAGGAGCAAATCGTCGTGATTTTCATCAAACACCGCCTGTTGATGATGCTTCGGCAGTAGGTTGGGCAAGAGAAGATGCTGCAAGTCTGCAAGCAACTTTGCCTAATATCGGCGTAGCTCAAATTATTATTGCCAAACCTTTTGAACCAACGGCTTCCAGAAAAATCAATAATCCAGCCATTTCAACGTATTGGCAACGTCTCTTTTCAGAATTAGGCGTGTCTGGAGAAGTAACGGAATTGTAGAAGGCTTTAGGCTTGTTCTTTTAAATTTTTTGTTCCTAATTCTTTCATCAATTATATAAAACATAAATAAGCTTAAAGCCTATTGCTTACCGCTTATAGCTCGATTATGCTCATTGCCAAAATACCCAATACAGCCCAAGAATGGGAAAAATATTATGATTTACGCTTTACAATCTTGCGTGAACCATGGCATCAAAAAAAAGGAAGCGAAGTATTGTCCGACGAAGACCAAGCACATCATGTAATGGCGATTGATGCCGAAACAGATGAATTGTTAGGTGTGGCTCGTTTACAAATGAATTCTGCTACACAAGGACAAGTTCGCTGTGTGGCAGTAGCGAACAATGCACAAGGCAAAGGAGTAGGGAAGTTTTTGATGAAGTATTTAGAAGATTTAGGGAAAGAAAAAGGCTTAACAGAAATCATCTTGGATGCCCGTATCAATGCCCTTGAATTTTATAAAGCGATAGGCTATGAAATCTATGCAGAATCCTATTTGCTTTTCGGCGAAATTCCTCATTGGAAAATGAAAAAACAATTGTAAAACGGGATGAAATCCCGTTTTTTTATTTAGTACGTAAAGTAACGATACCTTATGAACGCTTAGTTTTGTATAGTTTATAGTTGAGTTGAATTCAAAGAAATGAATTCAGTTTTAATCAAATGTAATTGTTCAGAAATATCGTAGATAGATTTATCAATACTCTCTGCACTGGTATGTAAGGTATTTGAAAGCCATTGGAGGTCTCCAATTTCTATCATATCTTTTTCTTTCGAAATATTCAAAATACTTAATATCTTGCTGTGTTCGTGTCTAAGTTCATGAGAAAGCTTGAAAGATACTTTTTCTATGTTATAAATTTGGTTAAATAGTTTCTGTCTAGTTTCTACTTGAGCAGTAATATCAAATGCTATTCCTAGTACAGTCAATGGAACTCCTGATTTTTCTCTTTCTAAAATAATAATACAGTTTTTAAACCACTTAAATGTTCCATTTTTGCATAAACATCTGTTAATATGAACAAAAAAGTCGGTATCAGAATTATAAGCTAGCTCTTTGTAGAATCTTTTAAGTCCTCCGAAATCATCAGGATGAATAAGTTTTTTTAAACAATCTTTTTCAAGTGCATCAAACTCTTCGGTGGTATAACCAATCACTTTATGGTACTGCTCATTAGTAAAGAGATTTCTTCTTTGATGTATATCAAATAGATAGATTACCATCGGCATGTTATACAACACATGTTTCATTATTTTACTTTTAATGTTGGTATCTAGATTAAAGAACTTAGTGTTTTCCATATTAAAATATAGCTTGTTTAATGAAGGTTTGGATATATTAATAGCCTTACGAATGGCTTCAAATACGTTACCAATGAGGTTTTAAAACTTAATAATCAACAATTCAGAGTAGCCATTGGCTACTCTATAATTGTTAACGAGTTGGCGGGAATAAAAAAGAATATTTGGATGAAGTAAAATCTCCAAATTGTCAAAATGCGTAAATGTATTTATAGTTGCTTTGTGTTTCTGTAACTATACAGAAAGCTCTTTTTTTAGATTAATCCTATTTCAACAATCATTTTCATGAATAGTTAGAAGGAATAAAAAGAAGAATTTGATCTACTTCTAAAAGTAAATAATTGGTAAAAAATAGGTTATACATTTTTGGTGTGTTATTGATAATTAGAGAAGCGGCTAACATTTCTCTAATTAAGTTAAATAAAACGAAAAAACTTATAAAAAATATTGATACACTTTCCTTTACAGGCTTTACAATCAATTAGATAGCAGTTAAGATAGAGCTTTAAATCAATGGTGTTAGTAAGTAAGGGGGTGTATTTTATGTAAATTGTTTATTATGCCTCTAAATTATATAAAATAAATATAAATACAACGAATACGTTGTATAATTTTCTTGTTTTCTCCCATTCCTTTACTCATAAATGAAAAAAGAGGATTTTTTAAATAAACTTGGTGTTAGAATTAGGGAGATTAGAAAGGAAAAGTCAATCACCCAGACACAGCTTGCCCATTCAATTGGGAAAGACCAGCAATCTATCCAGCGGCTCGAGGCTGGTAAAATCAATCCAACATTATATTACCTTTTTGAAATATCTGAAGGCTTAGGAATTTCTTTAGAAAGAATCATCATAAATATGGATAAGTAATATCTTACAGATAAGATTACACAACTTGCAAAGATTTCTAAAAAACTACAGCTTTAATTGATGATTATTTCAAACAAATATTTGAAAAAGGTATATAATCCAGATCCATTTTGATAAACAGTAGCCTAACTAACGGGACTTAGTCCCGTTTTTTATTTTAATTAAAAATAGTCACGACGTAAAATTGGATAAGATTAAAGAGGAATAAAACCTTGCAGAGAGTAAAAAGAGATGATATAAGAAATGGATATTAAATTCTGGAATAATGCTAACTGAAAAAGATTTACTATTTGATATAATCAACAATACTTCCGAAAATTTTGTGTGGAATATTTTTATAGTTTTAATTTTAAATTGTTTACTTAAATTTCACTAGGAATGGGTTTTAACCCGTTCCTAGTGTATAGAAGATTACGCTACACCTTCTCCCGAATCTGATAATCTGTCGTTTTCTCTGAATTTCTGGTCATTAATTCACCAATAAATCCTGCTACAAATAATTGTACGCCGATAATAATGGAAACCAAAGCCATAAAGAAAAGTGGATTGTCGGTTACGTTTCTGAATTTTATATGGTTGGCAATGGCGTAAATTTTATCACCAATTAAGTAAATCGTAATAAAGCTTCCAATCAAGAAAAACAAAATACCAAAACCACCGAAAAGGTGCATCGGTCTTTTACCAAATTTTTGTACGAAAGTAATCGAAAGTAAATCTAAGAAACCGTACAAAAAGCGTTCAATACCAAACTTGGTTGTTCCATACTTTCTGGCTTGATGTTGTACTACTTTCTCGCCAATTTTATCGTAGCCGTTCCATTTTGCTTGCACAGGAATATAGCGGTGCATTTCGCCATAAAGTGTGATGGATTTTATGACTTCGTTTTTATAAGCTTTCAGTCCGCAGTTAAAATCATTCAAATGCACGCCTGACATCGAGCGAGTTGCTGCATTGTATAATTTGGTAGGAATGGTTTTAGTTATTGGGTCGAAGCGTTTTTGTTTCCAGCCTGATACCAAATCGTAATTATCTTCCGTAATCATACGGTATAATTCTGGAATTTCTTCTGGACTATCCTGCAAATCAGCGTCCATCGTAATGACTACTTTGCCTCTTGCTTCTTTGAAACCTACGTGCAGTGCCGCAGATTTTCCGTAATTTCTGCTAAAAGAAATACCTTTTACAAAAGTATTTTTGCTGGATAAATCCTTTACCACTTGCCAAGAATTATCTCGGCTACCGTCGTTTACAAAGATTACTTCGTAGCTGTAATGATGCGTTTTCATTACTTTTTCTATCCAAGAGCAAAGTTCGGGCAATGATTCTTCTTCGTTGTAAAGGGGAATGATAACAGAAATATCTAACATGTTGTGATGATATATTTACGGGATGGAATCCCGTTGTACGGCTTAAAAAATTAAATAATACTCTTTTAAAAGAGTTGAAAATTGTGCTGTATAGCTTTCGTCAAGATTTCGGATGATTAATTCTTCTTGAAGAAGCTCTTTTTCAGCAAACCCAAAGGTCGTAATAATTCTTAATATTTTCGAGCCATCTCGGTGTCTTATCAGTAATTTTTTGTTGGGATAAAGTCCTTTTTGCAAGGCTGAATTTTCTAATTCTGTACTTTCATAAGCTGGAAGTAAAACTACAAAACGACCGTCGGTCGATAATAGTGCCATCACCGAAGCCAACAAGTCTTCAAACGAAAGTGTATCTGTGTGTAATGCCTTATTTCTATTTTCTTGAACTGATTTTAAATGATTCTGAAAAAAAGGCGGATTGCTGACGATTAAGTCGAATGATAAATCTTTATTGTTTTCGGCAAAATTCTGAATACTTTGATGAAAAATCGTGATTTGTTCTTTGAAAATACTGTTTCGAACATTTTCTGCCGCTTGTTGATAAGCCTTGTCGTCTAATTCAACGGCAGTGATTTTTGCCTCAGAACGTTGTGCCAACATAAGTGCTATCAGCCCAGTGCCAGTGCCGATGTCCAATACTTTTGTAGCATTTTCAAGTGAAGTATAAGCTCCCAAAATACAAGCGTCGGTACTTACTTTCATCGCCGTTTGGTCTTGATGAATCATAAATTGCTTGAATTGAAAACCGTTTATACTTTTTGACATTAGATTTTGTGGATAATTTGCATCTTTGAATAGCATTCAAAATTACGACAATTTATTTTTGAAATGTTGTAATGGCTTGTCAAGAATGCTTTATCACCCAAAAAACTAACACAATGAAAACCACGCTGTTTATTTTCCTTTCTTTTTGCTCTTTGTTGAATCCGATTTTTGCCCAAATTCATGAAGAAAATGTAGTACTCAAACAAAGCAAAGGTGTTTTGGATGGCACTTTGTTAATGCCCAACAGTACTAAAAAAGTACCAGTTGTGTTAATCGTGGCAGGTTCGGGGCCGACAGACCGCAATGGAAACAGTTCATTGAATGTAACAGCAAAACCTTATCAACTTTTGGCAGAAGGTTTGGCAAATAATGGTATTGCTTCTTTGCGTTACGACAAAAGAGGCGTTGGTAAAAGTGCCTCTTCGATGATGAAAGAAAGTGATTTGACCTTTGAAACTTATATTCAAGACGTTCAGCAGTGGATTGATACCTTGAAAAAGACAAATCGTTTTTCAAAAATTATCGTTTTGGGGCATTCCGAAGGTTCGTTGTTAAGTATGGTCGCTGTTCAAAAATCACCTGTGAATGGCTATATTTCTTTGGCTGGACCAGCTCGTGGCATTGATGAAATTACTATTGAACAAATGGCTCAACAACCTTTGCCAGATTCGGTGAAGAGTGAAGTAAAACGCAATTTTGATAAACTTAAAAAAGGTGAAACATTACCGAAATTGATGCAAAACATGGCGATTATTATGCTTTTCCGTCCAAGTATTCAACCTTACATGATTTCTTGGTTGAAATATGTACCTGCTGAGGAAATCAAAAAAGTAAAAGCAAAAACACTTATTATTCAAGGAACTACAGATATTCAAGTGAATGAAAACGAAGGTAAACTGTTAGCTAAAGCACAACCAAAAGCAAAATTAATCTTAATTAATGGCATGAATCATGTGTTGAAAGATGCACCAATCGACAGAGCTGAAAATATCAAGACTTATACTAATCCTGATTTACCATTATCAAAAGGCATGATAGAGGCGGTTGTGAAATTTGTGGATAGATTGTAGATTTAAGCTATGAGCTGTGAGCTTTGAGTTTTTTTCTAAAAAAGTCTTGAATCTGACATCCGAAGGCTGAAAGCTCATAGCTCACAGCTAAAATCTAATAAAAATGAAACAACGCTTACTTTCTTTAGATGTATTTCGTGGTATGACGGTCGCCATGATGATTTTAGTCAATAATCCTGGCGATTGGGGACATATTTACGCTCCACTCGAACACGCCGAATGGAATGGTTGTACGCCAACCGACTTAGTTTTTCCCTTTTTTCTTTTTATCGTAGGCGTTTCGATTGCTTTCGCTTTTCAAGGAAAAGTAGCAGACCGTAAAACGATTTTAAAGATTATTGAGCGAAGTATCAAACTCTTTGCTTTAGGACTTTTCTTATCACTTTTTCCCAAATTTGATTTTTCCATCGTAAGAATTCCGGGCGTTTTGCAAAGAATTGCCATTGTTTTTTTAGTAAGTGCCATCGTTTTCTTGACGACAACCAAGCGTACACAACAAATCATTTTTGCTTCATTACTTATTGGCTATTGGTTACTGATGACTTTTGTTCCTGTTCCAGATGCAGGAGCTGCCAATCTTGAACCTGAGCATAATTTGGGTGCATACTTGGATAGATTAATTTTGGGCGTGCCACATTTATACAAAGCCGTAAAAGTTTGGGATCCAGAAGGAATACTAAGTACCATTCCAGCCATTGCAAATGGTTTAGCAGGAGTGTTGGTAGGAACGTGGTTGCAACGAGACGACAAAAGTATTACGGAAAGGTTGATGTACATTTATTTTTACGGAAGTATTGCTTTAGTATTAGCTTGGGTTTGGGATGCAGCAGGTTTCCCGATTAATAAATCTTTGTGGACGAGTTCTTATGCTCTTTGGACGATTGGCTTGGCGATGTTTTTCTTAGCAGGATTTTATTGGTTGGTAGATGTAAAAGGCTATAAATTTTGGACAAAACCCTTTGTCGTTTATGGCGTAAATGCCATTACAGTTTTCTTTTTGTCAGGCTTAATTCCAAGAATTATGAATATGATAAAAGTAGAAATGCCCGATGGCGAAAAAGTAAGCTCTATTACTTGGATGTATCAATCTTTTATAGTGCCATTCTTTAGCGAGCCAAAGAACGCTTCTTTGGCAGGAGCAATCACTTTTGTACTGATTTGGTTAGGAATTTTGTGGATAATGTACGAGAAGAAAATAATTGTAAAAGTATAATAGAAGCGGCGGATGGGAAATGAATTCAGGCTTTGGATTACATTAATCAACTTTCCTAATTTCAGTACAAAAGTGTTTGATAATATCAGAAAAGGCGATTGAAAAAAGTTTAGCTTTCTTCAATCGCCTTTTAAATTAAAGTACTACAACAGAGTTTTCATCGTAAGAAACACCGTTTGGAACAAATTTATCTGCTTCTTCATCATTCAACCAAATATCGTTATCAACTAAATAACGGAAAGCAAATTCTTTTCCAACTTCTAATTCAACAGATGCTTTGAAAGTACCATCTTTTTGTTTTTTCAAAGCTGTAGGATTCCATTCGTTAAAATCGCCTAATAAACTTACTTTTTTTGCACCATTTACTGTTTCAGCAGGAAGTGCAAAAGTTACTTTACATACTGGTTTACTTTTTGAATACTGTTTCGTTAAAGCCATAATCGTAATTGGGTTTTAAGATTAATATTTTTATTTTACAAATAATTCTAGTTAATGTTTTTGATTACTCTTTTAACCAAAGTTAACACAAATATTCAAAAAAATATTTTATAATATCCTAACAACCAAATGATTAAATTAAAATAAAATTGAAATAATTATATTTTAACAGTACTTTTTACTAAAATATATTTTATTTCATTATACTTAATAAGTATTTGCACTTAGTTTATTGGTCGAGTTGAAAAACGATTGGTAAAGTAAATTTTACTGATACATTTCTACCAGACTGTTTGCCAGGATTCCAGCGTGGCATTAACTTAATTACTCTTTGTGCTTCTTCGTCGCAACCAAAACCCAAACCTTTCAAAATATCAATACTTGAAATATTTCCATCTTTGCCAACTACAAATTGTACATATACTTTTCCACCAATTCCAACTTCTGACGCATTGCGTGGATAACGTAAGTTTTTTTGTAGAAATTTAGCCAAAGCTGCATTACCACCAGCAAATTCAGGCATTGTTTCAACTGATAGGAATGTTGTCTCTTCTTCAACTTTTACTTCAACTGGTGCAGAGCCTTCAGCTGTTTTAAATCTATCAGGGTCATCCACTGGAATTTCACCAAGTTCTCCTTCTTGGGTTACCGAGCTAATCTGAGCATCTGTATTGTTCAATACATCTTGGTCGGGTGGTAATTCAGTTGCTTTATCGTCCTCTACAATTTCTGGTTCGTTAAAAGCAATTGTTTTATGTACTTTAACTTCCTCTTGTGGTGGTGGAGGCGTTACTTCTGGTTCTACAGGTATATCTTTTGGTGGCTCTGGAATTTTATAGTCTTCTAAATTTATCGTTACTCCAATTTTATCCTCTTGCTTAATATTAGCCAAAATCATAGGTGTGCCAACTGCCAAGCAAAATAAACCAATGCCTCCTAATAAGGCGATTTTGATTACTCTTTGATAATCAGTCCGCAAAATATAAGCACCATAGGATTTGTTGCGGTTTTGGAAAACAATATCTTCTAAAGTATCGTCTTCGTGTACTATTGTTTGATTTTCCATGTTATTGATTGTTTAAATTGAAACTAATTCTTTAGTTGATTTGATTTTTTAAAAACCTCAATGTTACTTGAGGCTTTTTACAGTATTTACTTTTTCTTAGAAGTAATAATGATAACACCATTTTTAGCTTTCTCGCCGTATCTCATTATCGCTTTTTCATCTTTTAGGACGTCAATTTTTTCAATAGTATTTGGGTCGATTTTCTCTAATTTGAGCGATGAGGTTTCTACTCCATCTAAAATGTACATGGGTTGTGGTTTATTCTTCCATTCTTCTTGTTTTTTGTCTGTCCAAATGGTTGTCTTGCTAAAACTTCTTTCTATTACTTCATTATCACCAGTTTGTATATTATTCAAGACAAAGTTGATAGGCACAGTAAAACGACTGTTAACTTTTTGACCTTTATGTACTCCTGCTGTCCATTGAGGAATAGTTTTTAAAACCCTAACAGCCTCTTCGTCCATACCATAGCCAGCACCTTTGAGAACACTGAAATCGGCTGTTCTTCCTTCTCTTGTTACGGTAAATTGTATGTAAACTTTACCTGAGGCTTTTGCATTTTGAGCTTCCAAAGGATATCTTAGATTACTCTGAAGGTACTTGGCAAAAGCATCCATTCCTCCCGGAAATTCAGCCTGTTGGTCAACCGCTTTAAATACTTCAATAGTGTCTTTTTGAATTGACCTAGCTTCTGAGTTAGAATAGCCCATGACAATTATTTCATCTAATTTCTTCCATCCTTTAAACTCTTTGCTTGGTTCGTTAAGCAATAATTCTTGCGTAACATTGTCTTTTTTTACTTCTAATCCGAAGTTTACAGCCAACATTAGATTCTCTGATTGACCACTTTCTTTTAATTTTTTGATGGAATTTAAAGAACGGATTACTTCTTCTGCTAAAATAGAGCGCTCTTCTTTGGCATCTAAAATTTTAATATTTTCTATATTTCCAGACGGAGAAACCGTAAAACCAACCTGTACTTTACCAACAATTAAGTTTCTAATTGCAATTGAAGGGTAAAGTAAAACACGTTGAAGAGATTTCTTTAATACTTGTTCATTTGTAGAACCTTCGGATAATTCTTTTGCCAAAGCGGGACTAATAATGAGTGCGTCAGAAAGGTCGATTCCATTTTCTGATAAAACTTGGCGTGCAGATTTTGTTGATGAGATTCTTACCGCAGAAATATCTGTTTGGCTTACTTCAGAGATATTATCCTCAATCTTAGCAATTGATTTACTCGCTAATGTAGCCGAGGAAACCACAATCATAATCATAAAAAGTGGTGCTGTCAAACCATATTTTAATAATGCGGTTCGGGTTGAACGTTGTTTTTGTAACATGTCTATTCTTAATTTTAAGAGTGATTTATTGAAAAAATTATTCGTTAACGGAATCGCTTGTACGCCAAATTGTTCTTGAAAAAGTAACATGGCATAGTCGGCTTTTGATGCTTCGTGACGGCTTGCTACTTCATCGGCAATGAATTCATGAATTTGTTTGATGGAACTTTTGTAGAGATAAACGATAGGATTAAACCAATTGAAAATGGCAATTAATTCAAAAAGCATAATATCGGCAGAATGTAATTGACGAATGTGTACAAATTCATGTTTCATAATTGTTGAACGATTTTTCAACTCTTTACTAACAAAAACCATGTTGAAAAATGAAAAAGCTCTTTGATTTTTTTCTCCCGAAACTTTTTTCTTCATCATTTTGCCCAAGTAAGCTAAATTTCCTCCAAAACGACAAACTCCCAGAATAATCCCAACGATATATGCAAAGGCAAACATATCGCCTACCGTTAAGCTTCCTTTTGTGGCACTTTGGGCTGTCACATAAAAAGTTGTAGGTGAATAGAAAGTACTAAACGTTTGGGATACTTGTTCGGTAACAAACCAACTTCTTACCCATTCTGATTGCATCAATGGCACAAAAAAAGCCAAAGCAGCCGATGCTACCAAGTAGCCTCGATTGAGGTTGAAAAAAGTTTCTGTTCGCAATAACAGTCGATAGAAACCATAAAAAAGTATCAAATACAGATTTACTTGGAGGAGGTAGCTTAGCCAATTCATAGTAACGTAAATTTGGTTTTCGGATAGCTTAATAGAAAAAGAAATACACTTATTTATTTAATACTCAGTAGTTTTTCGTCATCAGGTGTAATGTTAACGATAGCATAACGTTTGTTATTAGTGATTTTCATTTCATCTAATAAATCAATCATGTTTCTATATTTTGCCTTATCTGTAGATTTAATGACCACCGTAAAATTGTCGCCAATTCTACGTTTATAGTCAAACAATACTTTTCTGATGCCATTATCAGAGAAATCTGTACTGCTCACTTTCGGATTACATTCCAATCCTTGGTAGTAGAAAATCTTATTTTGGTCATCCAATACAACGTTTAATGATTCTGAACAGCGAACAGGAGAACTTTTGATTCCATCTTTGTCAGGCATATTCAATTGCATAATGACAGGTTTTGCTAGGGTAGTGGTAAGCATGAAAAAAGTAATGAGTAGAAAACCTAAATCTACCATTGGTGTCATATCTATCTTGGTTGATAATTTATGACTTCTCTTTTTTGAACCATTGCTTTTATCGGATGCAGATATTTCAGCCATCGTATTTAATTTAAGTATAAGTTGTGAATTATGAATTGTACACTACCACGGTTTAAAATATTGATTAACAGTATTTTAATTTGAGAATTTAAAAAATAGGTTTTAAGGTGTGGAAAATTACTTCATCAACAGTAATAGAACATTGTTAAATGTTATGTCTTAATAGGATAGTTTTCTATGTAATATTTTTACTTAAATTGAAGCTAATTTTTGCAAAATAAATGAGATTGTAAATGAATTAAAGTGTTGTATATCAAATGTTTAAAATTCATAACTCATATTTATTTTACTGCCCTTCTTCTTTCATTTTATTAATCATGTTCAAAATCTCATCTGCATCTTTTACGTCAATTTTCCCTTTTTTAGAGAAGAATGAGAAAAGACTAGAGAATGAATTTTCAAAGTAACCTTCGACCAATTTTTCAGTAGCGAAAGAACTATAACTTTCTTTACTGATAATTGGGAAGTATTCATGCGATTTTCCATAAGAATTGTGACTAACAAATCCTTTTTCCTGTAAAATTCTGATAATAGTCGAAACCGTATTATATGCTGGTTTGGGTTCAGGCAGTTCGTCCAAAACGTCCTTGACAAAGCCCTTTTCTATTTGCCAAAGTACTTGCATAATTTGTTCTTCAGCTTTGGTTAGTTCTCTTTCTACTGCTTGCATTTTTCTTTAACTTTTATTTAAGTTTGATACCCTTTTGAATTCTTGGTTAAATATAAAACTAATATTTTAGTTTACAAACTATTTTCTTAGTTTTTGAAATTATTTTATGAATAAACATAAAAAAAGCGATGTTTCCACCGCTTTAAACGAATAATTTTTCGCCTACTTTCAAGATTTTTAGTGTTTGATTGATTTTCCCGTCTTTTTCTAATTGTTTTAAAATTTGTTCAGGTTCAGAAAGGGGTTCATCAGCTTGATCGAAAGTTCCGTAATGAAAAGGAATCATTATTTTAGCTTTGGTTTCGTTGAAAGCCTGTACAGCGTGTTCGGGGTCTTGATGGTTTGGCGACATAAACCAGCGTGGAGAGTAAGCTCCAGCACCAATCATGGCTACATCAATATTGGGAAATAAAGTAGCTACTTCTTTAAAATGATTTCCATAGCCCGAATCTCCACCAAAGTAAATGGTTTTGTCTTTACTTTTTAAAACAAATGCTCCCCAAAGTCTTTCGTTGGCATCGCCTAAAGAACGATTTGACCAATGTCTGGAAGGTAAAAAGTAAATAGATAAATCGTCTTTGGTTTGATATTGCTGATACCAACCTGCTTCTTGAATTTCGTTATTGGGAATCCATTTGTGAAGTAAAGTCTTCATTTTCAAACCTGTCAGAAAAATAGCCTTTGGGTTTTGACTTTGTAATAATTTCAGACTGTCTTTATCGCAATGATCGTAATGAGCGTGAGAAACCAAAATATAATCAAGATTTTGGAGTTTTTCAGGCGAAATCGGTAATTCAGAATGGCGTTTTGTGGCAGGAATTTTTCCTAAAACAGGGTCAATCAAAATTTGTTTTCCATTCAAACGAATAAAAAATGAAGCATGACCAAGCCAAACAATCATATCTTTGGTTTCAGTCAAGAAAGCATCATTTTTAATTACTTCCAACTGCCAAGTATCTTCTTTTTTGAATTGTTTCTGAGGATTTTTGGTTGTCATCCATTTAAAAACAGTGCCAAATTTATGGATAAAAGGAAATTCATGATTCATAAAACGACCGTCTTGGTCAACAGGTGTACCTTCCCAAGTAGCCAGAATGGTTTTTAAATCGGGATTATTCGTGCGAGTTTTAATCATTTGTGTTTTTTCAGCTTGAGTAAAAAGAATACCCCCGCTAGCTTTTGAAACCGTAGCGAGGGTAAGTATTTTATGAATGAATTTCCTTCTTTTCATTGAATAAAGAATTTTTCAAACTTGGATATATGTGAAAACAAGCGTGGCTCAAATGATAGTAACTCGGTTGCTTGTGAAAACACAAGTAACGGCTCAAATTGTTTCTGAGTATTCATAATTTAAAAGCCTAGAGCTTTATCAATAATCATAATCCAAACCCAATACATTTCTCAATTCATTCATAGCAGGGTTTTTCTCTGCCAAAAAACGAAACTTATCAGCCTGCGTATAAATCAGCGTTTTATTTTCTACTTCTGCTACAACAACTTCAAGATGGATTGTTGAGTTTTGTAAAACTTGTCTGAGATGAGTAAGAATTTCTGTTCTTAACGTAGTAGTCAATAAATCTACTTGAATATCATTATCTACTTCTAAATGAATTGTCGTTCCTTTCAACGTAAAAGGTCTATTCAAAATAACATATTCACTGAAACGCTGTTTTTCTTCTAAATGTTGTACCAAATCGTCCCAAGCTTTCTGGAATTCCTCTTGGCTAAAAACTCTATTTTGTTGAACTGTAGCTTTTGGAGTAACGATATGCTGCGGTTCTTGGGCTTGAGTAACAGGTTTTCCAAGTGTTGCAGTACTTCTTAATTTGCCAATTTGTGGATTGCTGATTGGGATTTGGGGAATATTCACCGAAGTAGTATCCGAACTTACATTCGTAGTTTCGTGTACTTTCGTTTCGTTTTCCTTAGTCCCTAAATCCTTTCCCAAGCCATCGCCCTCCGTTGCTGGTAAATTGGCTAAATTCAATACTTTAGAAATATTTGCTAGTTTCAATAAGCAAATTTCTACGTGTAATTTCTGATTTTTGGCTGCTTTATAATTCAAATCACAAGTTGAACCAATACTTAAAGCAGAAGCTAAAAATGAATAAAGAGCATTAGCAGATTGCGTTAAATATTTTGCCTGAACAGTTTCAGAAACTTGTAATAACCTGACCGTGACGGGGTCTTTACAAACCAAAAGATTTCGGAAATGTTCCAATAAGCCAACAATAAATTGATGTCCATCGAAACCTTTTTTCAAGATTTCATCAAACAATAAAAGCGATTCTGAAATGTTTGCATTTACCAAAGCATCTGTCATTTTGAAGTAATAATCATAATCCAAAATGTGTAAATTATCTAATACTTCAGCATAACGGAGAACATTATCTTTAGAAAAAGTAACGTTCAAATCAAACATTGAAAGAGCGTCTCTTAAACCACCATCGGCTTTTTGGGCGATTAATTCCAGTGCATCATTATCAGCTTCAATGCCTTCTTGCAATGCAATTTTTGACAAATGCTGAGTCATGTCATTAATTTGAATTCTATTGAAATCAAAAATCTGACAGCGAGAAAGAATCGTTGGAAGAATTTTATGCTTTTCGGTAGTGGCTAAAATGAAAATTGCATACGAAGGTGGTTCTTCTAAAGTTTTCAAAAAGGCATTGAAAGCACTTGTTGAAAGCATGTGAACCTCATCAATGATATAAATTTTATATTTTCCTGACTGCGGAGGATAACGCACTTGGTCTATCAAACTACGAATGTCATCAACCGAATTGTTTGAAGCAGCATCCAATTCGTGAATATTAAACGAAGCATTATTCTGAAAAGAACGACAAGATTCGCATTCTCCACAAGCTTCGGCTTCTTCGCTAAGATTCTGACAGTTAATAGTTTTTGCTAAAATTCTGGCACAAGTAGTTTTTCCAACACCACGAGGACCACAAAACAAAAAAGCTTGTGCCAAATGATTGGTACGGATAGCATTTTTGAGCGTAGTAGTGATATGCGACTGACCAACGACGGAATCAAATAATTGCGGGCGATATTTTCGGGCTGAAACGACAAAGTTTTCCATACACAAATGTAGGTACAAGTGTACGATTTGGCAAATGTGAATCAGAGGATGTTACTTTTGTAGATTTAGTTTTTGGATAACTATTGATACGTTGATTTTAAGCTAAGTATTCTTGGAAATCTTGTAGAAAGGATATTTTTTGTAATTTAGCGTTCTTGAATTATCTACAAATTTTCTGATTTTACTGCTAGACCCTCATTTATAGTGGTGTTTTGACTAAGCCAATCGAGAGGTCGAGCAATGTTACATTGCAAAAATGGAACGCATTTTATAATTATTCACCAAAATCAGATTAATCTGTACTTCGTCTTAGTTAGTCCCATTTAGTCAAAAGATTAAATTCTTTGTCAATATACAATTTCAGGCAACTTCCTTTGTCTATACGTAGTAATTTCAATTCAACAGTATTGTTGTGTTTTTTTGTTTTCAATGTTAGCGTTACAGGTTCAACTTCAGGGTACCTGTCTGTACCTCGCCCGTTCACATATTTTGGATAGTAATAAAAAACCTTTGATTCTGAACGCTCTAATTCACCAATGACTTTTTCAAAGTAGTTACTTTTTAATTTTAGTTCGGCTAAATCATCTACTTCGTTTTTGTTATAGATTTTTATGTATGCCCTCTTTTCAAGGTCAGCCTGTTTTACTAAAACCAAATAAGCTGCTGGAATATTTGCCAAAATAAGACTAAGTCCAAAGATTGATTGTCGAATGAAGTTGGGATAGTTTCTGATTGCAAAAATTATTACCAAAAGAAGTCCGATAGTTGCGATTGGAATTGAAATTAGTGTCCATAACAAACCATACCCTTCAAAGCTATTTAAGTCAATTGCGAAAAACGCTCTTGCTGTCCACCAAGTAAAGAAAATAAAAAGACCAACAGTCAATGGAATAAGTCCACATAGAAGTCCGATTTTGTATAGAATTTTATTTTTCATGTTTAATTTTTTGTTTTTGTGTCGTCCGCTACAATTGCACCTAACGAACATATAACCGCCACAAGCCCTCGATTGGCATAGAGTTTTCACTACGCTATAGTGTAAAGTAATGTGTTACATTGCAAAAATGACACGTATTTTATTATTATTCCCAAGTTGTATATCATATATATACTTCTAGCCTTCAGCTTCTAGGAACACGGAATAATTCTAAGTTTGAAAACACTATGCCAAACTTGGGTTTGATTTATCCTAGTGCTAATTTTTAAATGACCTTTTTACTTCCTTCTGGAGTAAACCTTATCCATATTGTATCACCAGCGGAATAATCATATTGGCTTTTAATATTAACTATCCCTTTTTTTAATTTGTGTGTTCCCCACCCCAGTTTTTGGGAAGTGAGGCATATTATATAGTAGCTGATGAGTCTATTTCGCCAGTTATAAATACTGATACATTGTTGTGTTGTATGCCAGTATGAGCTGAGATAGAGTCAATGAAATAATGTTTTTTTGATAAATCTGTTATTTTAAATTCTGCAAATTTACGTTCGTAACTACTTAGAAAAATAAATGTGCTAATTAGTAATACTAATAATCGCTTCATTGCTTGGATGTGAGTAGCGTTAAAATTTTGAGGGTTAGTTATTATTATTTTTTTATGAAAAATAATCTTATTGTAACTGTTGACTAAGTTGAAATAAAATTTATCTTTCACCAACTAATTTAGTCAATGAAAAGCCCCAAACTTTGTTGCTTAGTTTCGTATAAGAATTATCTAATGTATTGGCTGTTCCAAGCGTGTAATTGATACTTATTCTCAAGCCTTCTACGACTTCATAACCAGCGATTAGATTTACACCCATATCAAAACGATTCGCTTTTCCCGCACCGAAATCATAGTCGCTACTTTTTCCTTGAATGACTACTTTGCCATTAATAGCATGAGCGGCATAAATTCCACCACCAATTGTAAAATCATTAGTTACTTCATAAAGTAAATTGATGGGTATTTCGATGTAGTTGACTGTGGACTTACTACTTGGTGTTTGGCTCACATAGCCTTTTTGAGAGAAAAGTAAATTGGGTTGAAGTAGCGTTCTTTCTGTTAATCTGGTTTCTAATAATATGCCAGCATGAAAAGAAGTAAGTGCATCTTGGGCAACTGTTACTCCACCTGAAGTAATGGAAACATTAGCTAGATTCACTCCGCCTTTTAGACCAAAGCGTGTTTGTGCTTTTGAAGAGAAAGTGAAAAATAATAAAACTAAAGCTAGTAGGGTTTTATTAGTCATACTTTTGGTCGATTAAATAGAAATTTTGTGTGAATAATTTTTTAAATCAAAAAGCCCAGCAGTTTATTTGCTGAGCTTTCGATTTATGTTGTAATAACAATAGATTATCTATCTTTCCCCAAAAAACTTTGTAAGTGAAATACCAATTACATTATTTTTTATACTTGAAGAACCGCCATTATCAATGTTGACAAGACCTAATGAATAATTAGCACTTATTCTTAAGCCATCAATTACTTCATAACCAACAGTAAAATTTAAACCGTAATCTAAGCGTTTCATCCCACCCTCACCAAATTCTATATCTTGCGATTCTGATTTGTTAGTACTTTTATCAGTTACAATACTTTGACCACCTAATGCATACCCTAAATATGGGCCACCACCAATCGTTAAATAATCTACAACTTCATATACTACATTTACAGGAAGTTCAATGTAACTATACGTAGATTTTAGAGATATTACTCCAAGTACATTTACATCTTTAAAGCCTTTTTGAGAAAATAACAATTTAGGTTCAAGATATAATCTATCAGCCAATTGAGCTTCAACAACAGCTCCAACATGAAAAGATGTGATTGGCTTTGAATCAAAGGAAACACCACCAGCAGAAACAGAAGCATTAGCAAGATTACCTCCAGCTTTAATCCCGAAACGAGTTTGAGCTTTAGAGGCGAAAGAGAACGCAATTAAGCTAAGAATTAGTAGAAGTTTTTTGTTCATTTTGTGTATAGTTTAAGTGTTTATTTATTGAGTGTAAAGGTAATATATGAAGAAATACTATCAAATTTTAATATTTATTGTTATTTTGTAATGTATTGATTTTTAAGTTGTTATAAAGATTATTTTTTATTAAACGGTAATCTACTCAAAAAACTTCTTTACCAAAATATCAAAAACTTCTATCAAAATCAGAATAATGACTACCCATTCCAGACGTGTACTCTCTCGGTTTTGAAGTAAATCTGTAAAAAGTTTAAGGTTTTCTTGAACGATTTTTAATTTATAGTCAATGTCTTGATAACGCATTTTTAAATCAAGGTTTCGTTTCAAACCTTTGTCGATGCGTTCTAAATGTTCGTTTTCCCATACAACATCTGGAGCATCAAAAATGTAAAGATTATCAATAATGGAGTTTTTGATGTTGAGGGTTCTACCGATAAATTTTAGTAAATCTTTTTTAGAATGACTAAAAGTACCTGTTTGTTCGAGTTCGTCAGTGAATTTTTGGGAATCTTGAAAAATCTCTAAAGTCAGGAATTCATAATAGTCTAAAGAAACAGATTGACCGATATTCAACATCACAATTCTGATAGAATCTTCAGTGATTTCGGGAATGGTAATAGAATTATAGCGAAGAATAAGTGCCGTTTGTGCGTCTGTTTGAAGGTCAAAATTTTCTTCAAATTTGGTCGTTACAAGATCTTCGGCAAATGTTTTTACGAATTTCAGAAAAGCACTTTTTTCTAAATCATTAAATCCTCCAAAAACTACTACGCCATAACTCAACAAATAGCAGTATTTGTTTTCTTCTTGTTTGTAAAAAAGTTCAGAGTTATTGAAAAGCAACGGTTCGTTGGTGTACTCGTTTCTGAACTTTTTAAGGTTGATGACTTCTGATACTTGGTAGGCTTCAATTTTCATAATCATAGCGGGACGAATCGCTTCGTCCCTTTATTTTTTCTTTGAAATACCACTTTTGGAATATTATCTAATCTGTCCGTCGCCCGTAATTAGCCACTTTTCAGTTACTAATTTTTCTAAAGCAAAAGGTCCACGAGCGTGAAGTTTTTGAGTAGAAATTCCGATTTCAGCTCCCAAACCAAACTGTCCACCATCCGTAAATCTCGTAGAAGCATTAGTATAAACTGCTGCCGCATCTACTTCAGTAATGAACTTTTCAGCTAATTTATCATTAGTCGTAATGATGGCTTCCGAGTGACGAGTAGAATGTTTACGAATATGTTCCAAAGCTTCATCCGTGTTCTTTACTGTTTTGATAGAACATTTAAAGTCAGTAAATTCTTTTCCAAAATCACTTTCCTGAGCTTTTTGTAAGTAAGGATATTGATGCTGAGATAGTACTTCAAAAGATATTTCATCGGCAAAAATCTCTACTTCCGCTTTTGCAAAATCTTCGATGATTAAAGGTAAAAATGTTTCAGCGATGGCTTCATCAACGATAATGGTTTCTAAAGAATTACAAACTGATGGTCTTGAAATTTTGGCATTAGCAACAATCGCTTTTGCTTTTTGTAAATCTGCCGAAGTTTCTACGTAAGTATGACAAACGCCTGCACCAGTTTCAATGGTTGGCACTAAAGAATGAGTACGCACAAATTGAATCAAAGAAGCCGAACCACGAGGAATAATTAAATCGACAAAACGTGTTGCCGTCAATAATTCTTTCACCAGTTCACGGTCGGTTGGTAGTAAAGTAATACAAGCAGTACTTACACCAAACTCTTTTAACACTTGGTGAATCAAACTGACTAAATAAGAATTCGTGTCAAAAGCATCCGAACCACCACGCAAAACCACAGCGTTTCCAGAACGAATACACAAAGCCGTAACATCAACAGTTACATTTGGGCGAGCTTCATAAATAACGCCGATAACGCCCATAGGAACGGCTACTTTTTTGATTTTTAAACCGTTATCTAAAGTTTTTTCTAATAAAGTTGCTCCAGAAGGGTCGGGGAGTACCGCTATTTCTCTAATACTTTCTGCTAAAGCTTCAATACGATTTTCGTTTAAAACTAAACGGTCGTACTTGGGGTCAGATAAATCCATGCGGACTAAATCTTTCAAGTTTTCAGCGATGATTTGAGTTTTGTTTTCCAACAAAACTACTGCCAAACGTTCTAGGACGGCTTTTTTCTTTTCGTCCGTCAAACGTCTCATTGCTGCCGATGCTGCGTGCGTTTCCTCTAAAAGTGGAATGATTGTTTTTGGAAGTGTTAAAGTTTCAAGTTCCATTGTTGTTCTGATTAACAAAATACAGTGTAAAGTTCGGAAACATTTATTAGAATGTATTCAGATTTTTTGTAATATCGTTTGAACAAAGCTCAATAAATTCATGGAAATTAAAAAGAAATATAGCAACGGAGAAGTAACTGTGGTTTGGCAACCTTCAAAATGTATTCATTCTGCCATTTGTTTTAAAAATCTTCCAACTGTTTTTGACCCTAAAAAACGCCCTTGGATAACCTTGGAACAAGAGGAAACAAAAAACATTGTGGAACAAATAAAAGCTTGTCCCTCAGGAGCATTAAGCTATTTTATGAATGATGAAAACAATCAAGAAAGCCAAGTTTTAGAAAATACGATAGTGGAAGTACTGGCAAATGGACCGTTGTTGATTTATGGAAATTTGAAAGTAAAAGACAAAGACGGCAACGAAACGATGAAAAGTCAGACGACGGCTTTTTGTAGATGTGGTGCTTCAAAAAATAAACCATATTGCGATGGTTCACATGTGAAAATCGCTTTTGAAGGGTAGCTTTTGCTACCTTTTTTATTTGCTGGAGAAAGCAACAAAGCAATACATTTTTCAAAATCATTGTATTCTACATAAATAGACAAAATCATCAGGAATCATGCTAGAACAAAATGAAGCTAGAATCTATCTTGCCGAAAAGAGAGGAATTACTGCTGGGAAAACATTTAAAAGACTTCATACTTTCAATGATGAACAATATTTTGAAGAAAGTAGAGTTCCTTTTGGTGCTTTGAAAGTATTAAATGAAGAAGTATTATCAGCAGGCGAGCATTTAACGTTGACGCTGAAAGAAAAAACAACATTAATATTGTTACCAATTGTAGGTGGATTAGCAGTTAGTTTTGATAAAAGTGAAGCTGAGTATGTTGTTGCTGGTCAGGTAATTACTTTTTCAGGGGAAACTGGAAACACTTATGAAATCATCAATCCTTATAGTGAAGAAACTATCAGTTTTTTGCAGATACAACTAAAAGAGGAGGGAAGTAAAGCTGGAAGTTTTAGTATTAATGAGTTGAATCTTGAAAAAAAGAATCAGCTAATCTCATTTGATTCAAATGAAAATAACTTTTTCATTGGGCAATATGAAGGCAGAGCAGAAGGTTTTTATGAATTGAAAAATCCTAAAAATGGCTTATTTACATTTATCATTGAAGGTGCATTTGAAGTTCAGAACAGGCTTTTAGAAAGTAAAGATGCTTTAGCTTTATGGAATTTCACTGACGATTCGAAGGTAGAATTTGAAGCACTTTCTAGTGGAGCAATCATATTATTAGCTGAAATTAAAATTTAATGTTTCAATATTTTATTCATTGAGGCAATACACGCTTAACTAGACGTGTATTCTTGTAGGAACTCCCTAAATTCCTCAATGAAATGAAAAGAATTGATTTTTTAAGAAAAAGCTTTGGCTCACTTGGAGCATTGGCTGTCGCCACTCCCTTGTTGGCTTCATGTAAAGAAGATGAAGTAATAGCTGATGCTACCACGACCACACCAACCACAGGAGGGGTTGATACTTCTGTTACTCCATCAAGTTGTTCGGTAACAAATACTGAAACTGCTGGTCCTTTTCCCACAAAAGAACCTGCCACTTTAGTTAAAAAAGACATTACTTCTGATAGAAAAGGTACGCCACTGACGGTCAATATTGTAATTAGAAATGTCAATAATAGTTGTAATATTTTAGCCAATGCCATTGTGGATATTTGGCATTGCGATGCCGCTGGCGAGTATTCAGAGTACGGTGGTACTGGTATGCAAAGTACGAATTATACTTCTGTTCATTTTTTAAGAGGCAGACAAACGACAGATAGTACTGGAGTAGCTGCTTTTACCAGTATTTATCCGGGTTGGTATTCTGGCAGAGCACCTCATATTCACGTTCATATTTATAATGCTTCTGGTACTTCTTTGTTGGTAACACAAATTGCTTTTCCAGAAGATGTTAGTGCGGTTGTATATGCACAAGGCGTTTATGCTAGTCATGGACAAGCGGATACTAAAAATGCGAATGATAATGTTTTCAGTGATGGAGTATCGACAGAAATGTCAACAGTAACAGGAAGTCCAACAGCTGGTTACGTACTGACGCATACTATTTACGTAAAAGGTTAGTCTATAAACTATCAAAAAGAGGTTTGAGAAAATCGTGTTCTTAAACCTCTTTTGAATTATTTCAAGAAAATGCCACAAGGACAAGTACGATTCGCATTTAGGATTGTTATCAATCAACATTCTCGCACTGATTGGGAAAAGTATATTTGGGAAAGTACTTATCAAGAATTCTTGATGCAATCTCAGCTTTTCTACGAAAAAGCAGCTCCATTATTTACTTTTAAAGAAATACTTAGTAAAAATGAAAAAGCTGAACAATTACATTTTTTAGTAAGTATGGCGGCACATCCCTATATTTTACAATGGAAAGGGAAAATATATCATTTGGGTGATAATCTTGGCAATAATTTTATGCCATTTAATCAGTACAAGATGGATATTATAGATTCCAATATAAAAGATAAAAATGCACACGAAATCGGTATTACTTTTTTTACACCCTTAATCACTTTAATTGATATTTGGGAAGGACATTATTTGATTTCTCTGGATGAAAATCTGGATAAACCCTCGGAGGGAATTGAAACATTGATGTTTAAATTACAGCCAAGATTGTCGGTCGCTTTCTATCAACCCAAAACTATTTTTTGAATAATTTAACTCTTTCAATAGGAATTCCATCTAATTGATAATTTATAATATAACTGCCAGTATTGAGGTTCCCTAAGTTTAATGGAATTTGATAAGTATCAGTATTTTGAAATTCATCAACCAAAGTTTTGATGGCTTTTCCATTTATATCGTGTAAAATAATGGAGACATTCCCTTTTTTAAATACTTGATATTCAAGAGTTGTTTCACTTTCTACAGGATTTGGAAATACTTTGATAGGCTTTTCTTTTTCTAAAAAATCTTCATTGCCTAATGTAAGTGCAAATGTTTGGAATTGACTATCTAACCATAAAGTACGGGTTCTAATCCATTCTTTCAGCCAATTGGTTTCATCTTGAAAAGTACTTCCTACATAATAATTTGGCCACACATATTTTCCTAAAACTGACCATTTGGTGAAATTCCTTTTCATAGCGGGTTCTAAAACCGTAGCCGTTGAATCTATCCATTTATTGATATTATCAGGATTGAAAGTCGTTTTGCGGAGTACTTCCCAGCGTTTAACAGTTTTAGTTTTAAAGATGGAATCTTGAGCTAGTTGTTGCCACCAAAATGGTGCTGGATAAATATCGCCTTTGGGCAAAGCAATGTCGTTGATTTTATATTGCCAACCTGTAGATTTATAACCATCATAATAATCAGCATTGCCAAAAGCTAAGTTATAGTCCCAAGCGGGACCCATTTTTAGTTTTCCGCCTTTGCTACTTTTTTCCTTGTAAAAAAAAGTACTCAATCTATAACCATCAACATTTTTTACAAATTCTGTAATCAGGAAATAATCAATAAAAGTATCCAAATCGCACATTTCACGCCATTTTGCTTGTGGACTTTGGAAATCTGGCGAAAGTAAAGCCACTTCAAAATCATTTACATATTTTTGGATGTATTCAAATTGAGATTGTGTAATATCTGTAATTTTGGGATATTCTACTTGAAACAAGGTTTTGTAATTACCAAAAGGAGTGTTGGTATTATTCGTCCAGTTTTTTGAAGGAGAGCCAGATGTTTTGTCAATTTTAAGAATATAGCCACCTGTTACATCTTCTCCAGTATTGTCAGTGGTTTTTAGGCTTGAAATATCTACTCGATTTTTATCTCGTTTAATTTTTTCCATCAGGATATACAATCCTTGATAGTCGTTATTCAAAACCATTTCGCAATAGCGAGTGCGAGTTGCATAACGCCCCATTTTATTGACTAAGTCATAAGTGAGTACATCACGCATTAACGTCTTGTCATTATAAGTAGCATTTAGCACCCAGTCGGCTTCTGCTGGCATATCTAAAAGACTTACTTTTTGGTCGTTGCCAAGGCTATCTTTCCAAGTTTCAAAACCGTAAGGTTTTTTAGGGAATAAATCTTTAGAAGAAGAGCCTCTTAGTTCAATGCCAACAAAACCTTTGTAAATGTTTGCAGGGTCATTAATATTATTGAGCAAGCCATTTCCTTTATGAATCAATTCAAGTGTTGATAAAATTTTAGGTTCATCAACAATACTTTTTCCTTGAGTATTGACTTTCAAGATAGGCAGATTTGAAGTTGTTAAGCTTTGGCTATTTACTGAATAAATACCAAACCCTAACAGTAATATCAAGACATAAATTGTTTTATTCATATAAACTTTTGGATAATTTAAAAATCATATCCTAAAGTTATATAAGAAATTGGACTTTTTATCTCATTATTATCTAAGCCCCAGCCCAAGTCATACTTTACAAAATATCCTAATATGGTGGTTCTTGCACCAACACCATAGCCTATCAAGAATGGATTTCTGAAATCTGTTACTGTAGCTTGGAATGGATTCGTTGAAGGACCTTTTACCACTGTATTAAAACCATTTCTTCTTGAGAACGGACTTGCACCAGTCCACGCTGACCCCACATCAGTAAAGGCAGTTAATTGAAGGTTTTTGAAAAAATTATTGTAAATAGGTCCATTGTACAAATACTTAGCAATAGGAAATCTTACTTCTACATTCAAAAGTAAATGACTTGTTCCTGATAATCTATTTGCATTAAAACCACGCAAAGGAGTAGCAAAATCTAGTAAGAATAAATCTTTATTATCTGCAATAGGAACTTTGGTATCGGCAGTTGTTGGATTAAAAGGGTTATTGGTATCGCCAGTTCTATCTTGATATTGAATTCCCAACCAATTATCCATACCACCCATTACGGTTGCTTTTGGGGCATTTCCAAAAGAATGTCCACCAGAGAACCTTCCCGCAATGATTGTCCCTCGTCCTAGTTTTAAATAATGACGAAGGTCGATAAATACACGATTGAAGCCATCAATTGAATTTGATAAACCAGAGTAATGTTCTATTCTAGCTCTGAATCTTGTGCCTTCTAGCATATTGATACCATGACTGATAGTATTATCGTAAACGAATTCAACTTTTCCTCCTAAGTATGTCGAGACACCATCTGGAGCGGCTAGACTTCTTAAATCCAAAAATCTATTTGCCGTAAACGAAGGCGTTGCAATAACACGAGTATTGGTATTGATTGGATATGAAGCCGAAACAGAAAGTCTGTTAAAATGATATTTTTTGATGGTCGATTCCGTTTCTTCAGAAAGTGATCTGCGGTCGAATCTTATACTATAGTCAACTCTATTCGCTAAATAAGAATACTCTCCCCACAAATCAGCATTTTTTAAGTTTGGAGTGAGAAATATGCCTCCTTGAAGATGATGATTTTCAAGTAAGTCGTTCATATTTATCGTTCCTTTCAAGCCAAAACCTCTTTGTGGAAGTGGGTCAACCATAAAATCAAGGTCGGTATTATTAACTACGAAAGGATTGTTGTAGTCTGTCGGAGCTTTAATTTTAATGTTTTCCTTACGATTTTGCTTCGCTAAAATGATTTTTTCTACTTTATTTCTCTTGTCATTTTTAGGTACTTCTGTGCCGCTTTGACCAGCATTTTTAGAAACCGTTGTAATATCAAAAGTATAATCGTTGGTATCAATTTCTCCTTTTTCAAGTACTAATTTTGGCGTTTTTACCACAGCCGTTGCTGATTCTGGGATAGTTTTTGGCGTTTCTGTTTTGGTCTGAATTGGATTATTGTTTGTTTGCGTCATTCCATAAAGTCTTACATTTCTAAGTGTGTATGGAACATTGTTTTTTGTTTCAAAATCTGCTTGAGCTTGATAAGCAATAATTTCCTGACTTTTTTCTAAAAACTTATAAACCAAACTGTTCGTACTTCCTGCAAAATCAAAATCTTCAACATCGTTTTTGAAATTACTCACTTGTGTAACCACAGAATCGCCAGCTACAAGTCTATAAATGTTTTTAATGCCACGTTCGTCACTTAAAAAATAAACAGTACTTCCATCCGAAACGATAGGTCTTGAAATCGTTCCTAAAGAATCTACCAAACGTTTTACTGCTAATTCTTTGGCTTTTCCTTCGTGTAAAAATAAATTGAAACGACTGTTTACGTTTTTGTAAGTTCCCTTATCGACTTCTAAAGAATCTTTTAATCTATTTGATGTAAAGATGATTTTTCCTGCATTTCCGACAAATTGCGGACTCAAATCATCATATAAATCATTGGTTAATTGTTGTACTCTTCCTCTTGCAATCTCGTACAAAAACAAATCGTTTTGACCTTTACTGATAGCACTAAGTACAACTGTTGTTCCGTTATCAGAAATATCAAAATCTTGAATTTGGTCGAAATTGCTCAAGATTTTTCTCGCTGAAAATTTACCTGTCAAATCTTTTTCGGTAATATCCGTAAATACAGAAAGTACCATATCGCCTTGGTTTTCATAAATTACGGCTAGTGTTCCGCCTTTTGTCCAAGAAAGTAAAGGCGTGTTATAATCAACAGATTGCTTGAGTGTTTTATACCCAGAAGTAAGTAATAACGCTTTCTTTTTAGTTTTTACATCTAAAATTTCTATACTCGATTTTCCCAATTCGTTTCTAGAATAAGCAATAAAAGCTCCATCAGGGCTGATTTTGAACTTACTGATTTTATCAAAACTATTGAATTTATTTTCGTCTATTTTAAAATCATACTTTGGAGCTTGGTAATTACTATTGTTGATAGCATCATTCATAACAGAATAATATTCTCTCCAATCTTTCAAAAACCTTGTAAATGGCATACCAATAGTACTTGAAATAGACGTTTGCTCATTTCTGATAATTCTGGTGAGGTTCAGAATATTCGCAATATTGTCTTTTCCGTATTTTTCAGCGATATAATTCCAGATAGATTGCCCAACTAATTCTGCTTCTTTTCCATTGGCAAGATTAGGTCTTTTTAAATACTTATTACTTATGGCATCACGCATGTAGGTGTCCATTTCTGTGTTCCAGCCTTCAGAAATATAGGCTGTGATTCCAGTCATGTACCATTCAGGGACGCTCAAGAGTAATGAATTTTGTAAGGATTCCTTGATACTTCCACCGTAAAGCATATCATGCACAAATACATGTGAAACTTCTTTTGTAATCTGTTTTTTGAAACTTTCAGCATTGCCAGAATAGGCAATTTCAATGCGTGATTTGGCTAAATTTTCTTCTCTGATTTCCCTTTCGCTAGAAAGATGCAAGCCTACATTACTTTGGTTGAGGTCTTGTGTAGCATTATATACAAAAATCTTAGTTTTTGTAAATGGAGAATAGCCTAATATTTCAGTAATTCTATCGAATTCTGATTCTGCTAATTGTGCAGCCAGCGTAGCGGTTTGTTGTCCGCCTTCGTAGAAGTAAATTTCAAAGTTTTGTGAAGCCAATACTTTCCATTTGAACGGACGGTATTGAATACGGTTTTTACCGAATGGTTCTTGTGTAGGTAAATAATTCTGAGCTAATGTGCAAAATGTAGTCAGAATAAATATTATTGGTAAAAATTTTCTCATTGTTTTAGGACGAAGTTAAAAGGCATTTCTTCGTAAATTAATCATTACTCATAAAGGAAACGAAAGGCATTTTTAATTGAATTTCCCAAAAGCAATGAAATCAGCAATCACGAATTCTCAGCCCCTAAATATAACGAAGCAAAACGATTTATATTGACTTCCGAAGAAAGTTCTTTTCCAGTTACTAAAAAATCAACAAATTGATTAGCAAAATAAGGTGCTAATGATACTCCTTTTGAGCCTAAACCATTAAAAATGCCGATTTGTTGTAAATCAGGGTGCATTCCAACAAATGGGCGACGGTCTTTACTTGCAGGACGTACACCTGCTAAATGACTCACTACTTTCAAATCGGGTTTCATTAATTTATGATATTTATCCAATAATTCTTTTTCTCCTTGTGGAGTAGTCTTAAAATCTAATTCATGCCAAGTATAAGTGGCTCCTAATCTGAAAGTATTTTTCGACAAAGGAACGACAAATGCACCTTGACTGATGATTTCATCCAAATTAATTCCTTCAATGGTAATATCTAATACTTCACCTTTTACAGGATTAAAGGGTAAATAGTTGAAAAAAGGATTAAATTTTCCCTGAAAACCTTCACAGAAAATAGTTTTATAAGATTTAGAAAGGGCTTCTTCTGGATTTAATTTCTTCTCGATAAGGATGCCTTTTTCTTTAAAATATAACCTGAACGTATCTAACAGTATCTTTAAATCAACCCAACCCGATTGTTTGGTTGTAGCACCACCCCATTCGCTATTTACTAAGTTTTTGTACTTGATATTTTCAAATTCAAGGCTTGCAAAATCATCAAAATTTTCAGGAAGATTATCGCTTTTGAAATATTCTTGTACTTGTTGATTGGGAAATGGACGATAAATTAAAACTTGATGAAAAAACTTTGCTTGTAAATCTTTTTCTAATGCTACATAAAACTGTTCAAGAAATGGGAATAATTCATCTGCCATCCAAGTTTTAATCAGTTTTCTACCTGTAACAGGATTGAAAATACCTGCGGCTACTTTTGATGAAGAAGGTATTTCTGGAGCATCATAAATCTGTACTTTTTTCCCTTTTTGAAGAAGTAAATAAGCCAACAAAGAACCTGCCAGCCCTTGCCCAACAATTACAAAATCTATTTCACTTGATTCTTTATTCATCATTTATTGAGGTGTTTTTCACTATTTAATAAAATACTAACGTTATAATCTTTCCAATACACTTTTATGCAATTCAATCACAAAATTTACTTGTTCTTCTAAAGTCATGAATGAAGTATCCATCAAAACAGCATCTTCTGCTTGAATAAGTGGCCCTTCAGCACGGGTTGAATCAAGAATGTCTCTTTTCTTTAAATTCTCAATAATTTCTTCCAAATCAACTAATTCGCCTTTATCTAGTAATTCTTTTTGTCTTCTTTCAGCACGAATTACTGGGTCGGCAGTCATGAATATTTTTACTTCGGCATCTGGAAAAACTTTTGTACCGATGTCTCTTCCATCCATAATTACACCACCATGCTTTGCCATTTGCTGTTGTTGTGCCACCATTGCTTTTCTAACAGCGGTAATTGCACTTACTTCAGATACCATTTCTGAAACATACATTTTTCTGATTTCACTTTCAACATTCAAGCCATTCAAATACACATCACTTGCACCACGTTGCTCGTTGAATTGAAAGCTAATGTGAATTTCGTTAAGGGCTTTTTCTACTTCTTTAGGGTTTGTAGCAGTAACATGATTTTCATGAAAGTAAAGACTCACAGCACGATACATCGCTCCAGTATCAATAAAAGCATAACCTAATTTAGCAGCAACACGTTTTGCAGTAGTACTTTTTCCGCAACTCGAATGCCCGTCAAGAGCAATAATGACTTTTCTCATTGAAAGATAATTTTCGAGGATAAAATGATAGAATGATAAGATAAATTGCTTTATTCGTCCGATAAAAATCAAACCAGCAATATTTAAAGATAAACAAAGATACTGAAATGGGCAGTATTGAAGCCTACAGAATGTTTAAATATACAGATTAAAATTTCAGTTTGAACACATTTCAGGTTAAATAATTGACTTTCAAAAAATAAAAATTATGCAAGTAACAGGGAATATCATCAACATTTTTGAAAAAACAATCAAGTATGGCATTCTTGAAATTCAAGATGGAAAAATCGTATTTATAAAAATATTAGCCGAAGAAGCTGCAAGCAATACTCCTTATATTTTACCCGGTTTTGTAGATGCCCATGTACATGTAGAAAGCTCAATGCTTACTCCCGCACAATTTGCACGTTTGGCAGTTGTGCATGGAACGGTTTCAACAGTTTCTGATCCACATGAAATTGGCAATGTTTTGGGAAAAGCAGGAGTAGAGTATATGATTCATAATGCCAGACAAACGCCATTTAAGTTTTGTTTTGGAGCTCCGTCATGTGTTCCAGCCACTACTTTTGAAACCGCAGGAGCGATTATTACGCCAAAAGATATTGAAGAATTATTTCAACAATATGATGAAATAGGTTATTTGGCAGAAGTTATGAATTTCCCTGGAGTATTGAACGGAGATGGAGACATGTTGGCGAAAATAGCTTTGGCGAAATCATATAATAAACCTGTTGACGGACATGCACCTGGATTAAGGGGAGACGCTGCCAGAAAGTACATAGAAGCAGGTTGCCAAACCGACCATGAATGTTTTACTGAAGAAGAGGCATTAGATAAATTAAAGTATGGCATGAAAATCTTGATTAGGGAAGGTTCTGCTGCTAAAAACTTTGAAGCGCTGATTGGGCTGTTACCTGAATATTATAATGAATTGATGTTTTGTTCGGATGATAAGCATCCAGATAATTTGGTGGAAGGTCATATTAATTTATTAGTAAAAAGAGCTTTGGCGAAATATCCTTCACATTTATTTGAGATTCTAAAAGTAGCATGTGTAAATCCAGTTTTGCATTATCGTCTTCCAGTAGGGTTATTGCGTGAAGGAGATAGTGCAGATTTTATTTTGATAGAAAATATCCAAAATTTTGAAGCACTCCAGACGTATATTTCAGGCGAAATGGTTGCAGAAAAAGGTATTTCAAAAATTCCTAATTTAGCAAGCGAAATAGTTAATCATTTTGAATGTAGTTTTAAAACAGTTGAACAATTTCAAGTAAAGGCAGAAGGAGAAAGAATTCAAGTCATAGAAGTGCTGGATGGACAACTTATTACTTTGAAACTAGAATGCCCAGCATTGATAGAAGAAGGCTTGGTTGTATCAGATTTAACAAATGATATTTTAAAAATAGCAGTTGTAAATCGTTATCATGATGCTCCACCAGCGATTGGATTTATTAAAAATTTTGGATTAAAACAAGGTGCTATCGGGTCTTCTGTAGCACATGATTCCCATAATATTATCGTAGTTGGGGTAGATGACGAGTCTATTACTGAGGTGGTAAATATGATTATAAAAGCAAGAGGTGGAGTTGCTACAATTTCAGAAAAAGGCGTAAAAAACCTATTAGAATTACCAATTGCAGGCATTATGTCGGGTGAAGATGGCTATTCGGTAGCCAAAGAATATTCTGCGATTGATAGATTTGCCAAAGATTTAGGATGTACATTGAATTCTCCCTTTATGAGTCTATCGTTTATGGCACTTTTGGTGATTCCCAATCTTAAATTATCCGACTTTGGATTATTCGATGGAGAAAAATTTTCGTTCACTAGCTTGTTTGTTGAAAAAATTAACTAATTTTAACATTGTGATAATAGAAATTCTGTTGTCCATCATCGACCAAAACTAAAAAAACTATTTCCATTGCTCCTTTTCAGGAACAAAGTCTCTTTTATTGAAGAGGCTTGTTTTTGTGCATTCCCCTGTTTTTTTAGAATTCAATTACACAAACCCTAATTTGGGTTTACTGAAGTTTGATTACATTCTTTTGTAATATTTCTATTTTTAATCAACCAAAACTAATCAACGAAATGAGAAAATTTCTACTCATTACCTCCGTGTTTCTGTTGGCTTTAATCGGGCAAACTTATGCACAAGACAGGATTGTCACAGGTAAAGTGACAGCCACTGAAGACGGCTCAGTACTCCCTGGAGTAAGTATTTCTGTAAAAGGAACTTCAAGAGGAACTTCAACAGGATCTGATGGTACATTTAAACTTAGTGTAGGAAACGGTGCTTCTCTTACGTTTTCCTTTGTAGGCTTTGAGTCTAAAACAGTAGCAGTGGGTAGCCAAACAGTTATAAATGTTTCGTTAACATCTAATGTATCCCAGTTAAGTGAAGTGGTAGTAACAGCACTAGGTGCATCTCGTGAAAAGAAATCATTAACTTATTCGGTACAAGAACTTAAATCTGATAAAATTACGGCTGCTCGTGATGCAAACGTAGGTAACGCACTAGCTGGTAAAATTGCAGGTGTTCAAGTACTTGGTCAATCGGGAGCAAAATTTGGTTCTCCTAACATTCGTGTTCGTGGTGTAAATTCATTAACTGGAGGAGATCCTCTATACGTTGTTGATGGTACTCCTGTAGGAAGTATTGGAGATGTAAACATGGATGATGTTGAGAATTTGTCTGTACTTAAAGGACCATCTGCGACAGCACTATATGGAAACAGAGCTTCAGGTGGTGTAATTTTGATTACAACTAAAAGAGCAAAATCGGGAGAAACTTCATTTAATATTAATCATAGTACAACTTTAGATATGGTAGGTCTTTTACCTGAATATCAAAATGAGTATGGTGGAGGTTATTCACAGGATTGGGATACATTTGCATACAATCCCGCCATCCATCCAGCAAGCTGGAGTTCTTTTAATGGTCAAAAGATTTTAGATTACTCCGCTGATGAAAGCTGGGGTCCTAAAATGGATGGAACTCCTCACCGCTCAGCTTTTTCTTGGCAACCAGGTGCTGAATTTGGTCAATTAACGCCTTTCTCTCCTAGTCCAAATAACGTTAGAGATTTCTTTGAAAAACCTATCAGTAATAACACGAACTTTTCTTTTGCAAAAGGTGGCGAAAACTTTCAGTCAAGAATTTCTTATACGCACATTCAAACAAACGGTATCGTTCCGAACAGTCAGCAAATTAAGGATTACGTAAGCTCAAAAAATACTTATAACTTTAGTTCTAAGTTTTCTTCAACTTTAGATATTACTTACTCTGCAACAAGAGCAAAGAATGTTCCTGCTGATAACTATGGGTCTTCTGGTAGTACTAACAATCCATCAGGTGCTGGCGTTGCCCTTTCAGGTTACAATCAAACGGTAGGTTCCTTCAACCAATGGTTTCAGAGACAATTAAAAATTGAAGATTTAAGAAATTATAAAAATCCAGATGGTACATACCGTAGCTGGAATATCGGTGGTCCGCTTGATGCTAAACCTAAATATTGGGATAGTCCATATACTCAAGTATATGAAAGTACAAACTATAATAACAATGACCGTATCTATGGTAGCCTAGGACTTAAGTATCAAATCACTGACTATCTTGCTGCTTCTATTACTAGTCGTCGTGACTGGAGATCTTACTACGGAGAAGGTAGAATCGCTTATGGAACACTAAATGCAGGTGGACTTGGAGCTTATTCTAACTACGCTACAACAAGTGTAGAAAATAACAATGAGGTTTTATTAGCATTTAACAAAACTTTCAAAAAGATTTCTGTACTAGCTAACGCTGGTGGGAATATTCGTTACTCAAAAACTAACGTATTACTTATGTCAACTGTAGGAGGTTTAACAACTCCTGGGTTCTATAATATTGCGGCTTCAAAAGACAGACCAGCAGTAGGAAGTCAATTATTTGAAAGACAAGTAAACAGTGTTTATGGAAACGTAAGTGTAGGTTATGATAACTTTGCTTTTATCGAAGCTACTTTACGTAATGACTGGTCATCTACTTTACCAGATGCTAATAATGCCTACTTATATCCATCAATAGGTGGTAGCTTAGTGTTATCTGAATTATTACCTAAAAATGATATTGTATCGTTCGTGAAATTAAGAGGTAGCTTTGCTAAAGTAGGTACAGATGTTGGTCCTTATGCAACTGGGTTTACCTATTCTACAGGTAATGCATTTGGGTCTAATGCAACACAGTATTTACCAGCAAGATTACCAAATCAGCAATTGAAGCCAGGTCTTTCTTCTGCTTATGAAGGAGGTATTGATTTTAAATTCTTCAAGAATAAATTAAGCGTAGAAGTTACAGCATATCACAATGATAACAAAGATCAAATTATTTCATTGCCTGTAGCTTCAACTAGTGGTTATTCAAGTGCATTAGTAAATGCTGGTTTAATTCAAACTCAAGGTTTTGAGGTGCATATTGGAGGTACTCCCGTATCTACATTGTCTGGTTTTACATGGGAATCTGACATAAATTTTGACCACAGTACTTCTAAGGTTGTTGAGCTATACCCTGGTTTAACAAACTATCAATTAGGTGGACCAACTTGGAGAACATTAACTGTCAATGCTCGTGAAGGGGAACAATGGGGTTTATTAGTTGGTAAAGGCTATAAGCTTGATGCTAACGGAAATAAATTGATTGGTGCTGACGGTCATTATTTGGTGGAAGATAATAAGAAGTTGGGGTCTGCTTTGCCAAAGTTCAAAGGTGGTTTCTTAAATACATTTACTTATAAAAATCTTTCGTTAAGAGTAAACATCGACTTTATTGTTGGAGGTAAATTTTTCTCTACAACAAGAATGTTCAATGCTTATTCGGGCTTAGCTGCTGAAACTGCTGGCTTAAATGAATTAGGTAAACCAAAACGTGACCCTGTTGCTGATGGTGGTGGTATTTTACTTGATGGTGTTACTGTAGATGGTAAACAAAATACAGTTCGTGTTGAAACACAAGAGCTTTATGAAGATAAATACTTTGGATTCAATGAAAGATGGATATTTGACCAGACTTATGTGAAATTGCGTGAATTAGCTTTAGGGTATAATATTCCAAAAACAGTACTTGGTGGAAAAGTATTTAAGAGTGCGAAATTAGCTTTTATTGTACGTAACCCTCTTTTAATTTATAGCGCAGCAGGTGGAGGAATTGATATTTCTGAAGCTGAAGTATTCTGGACAGAAGGTGGACAATTACCTCCAGTACGTTCATTTGGTGTTAACTTAAATTTAGGTTTCTAATCAAGAATTAAAGTATTTTTCTTTGATTCAATAAATATTTTTAAAGATGAAAATATCAAATAAATATAAAATATTTGCACTAGCAGTTAGTTTGGGTATTTCTGCTGTTGCATGTACTCCGGATGATTTTGAGGATATGAATATAGATCCTAATAATCCAGCTACACCAAATACTGCTGGGCTTTTGACTGGAGCGTTACGAAATGTAGGTGCAATGGCAACGGATATTGTCCCGGCTCTTTATACACAACAATTTGGTGATATTACTTATATCGAAGAATCTCGTTATAAAACTATTAACTTTAGTTATAACGGATACTATGCAGCAGGACCTTTGAATGTGTACAAAACAATCATTGATTTGAATACAGCTGAATCAACCAAATCAACAGCTGCTGCTAACGGTTCAAATGCGAACCAAATAGCAGTTTCAAGAATTATGAAAGCCTACACTTACCTTTGGCTTACAGACCGTTGGGGTGATATTCCATATTCGCAAGCTTTGCAGGGTAGTGGTAATTTTAGTCCAGCTTTTGATTCTCAACAATCAATTTATAATGATTTGTTCAAAGAATTGAAAGAAGCTCAGGCTCAATTCGATGGTGGAAAGGCTGTTGTAGGTGATATTATTTTTAGTGGAAATGCTGCTCGTTGGAAAAAGTTTGCCAACTCTTTGCGTATGATAATGGCTTTACGTTTATCTAAAGTAGATCCTGCTAAAGGTAAAACAGAATTTGCAGCAGCTTTAGCTGATGGGGTTTTAGCTTCTAATGCTGAGAATATTAAATATACATATCTATCAGAGTCTAACAATGAACACCCACTTTATAACAATTATATTGTTACAAATCGTAAAGATTATGGATTGAGTGATGTTTTTGTTAACAAATTGCTTGCAATAAATGACCCAAGAATTGCAGGAATGGCTGATAAAAATATCAATGGTGCTTACGCTGGAGTTCCTTATGGTGCCTTCCCTGCTGCTGCAAAAGCACAAGACGTTTCTTTAGCAGCAACTGCTATTCGTCAGCAAAACTCTCCTGTTAATGTTGTTACTTATGCACAAATTTTGTTTTCGCAAGCAGAAGCGGCTAAACTAGGTTGGATTTCGGGCGATGCAAAAGCTCTTTACGAAGCTGCTGTTAAGGCTTCAATTCAACAATGGATTGGTGCATCAGCAACTGATGCGGTTGTTTCTACTTATCTAGCACAAGACGCTGTAAAGTATAATGATGCTAAAGCGTTTGAATTAATCGCTACTCAGAAATGGATTGCATTATTCTATCAAGGCAATGAAGCTTGGGCTGAATGGCGTCGTACAGGGTATCCTGTATTAACTCCAGCTGCTAAGCCATTAAATCCTAGTGGACAAATTCCTCGTCGTATGGCTTATCCTGTTACAGAAACTACCTTGAACAAAGTAAACTATGATAAAGTAGTTGCTACTCAAGGTCCAGATACACAGGATACTCGTGTGTGGTGGGATAAAAAATAAGTTTTATCAAATAATCTATCAAAAAAGGTCGCTGTTCAGCGACCTTTTTTTGTTTCATCATTTTTAAACATAAATTGAAAAGGAATACTTCTAACTCTTAAATCGATTGTCTATTTTTACTTAAAATTTACTAAAAACCAATTTAATACATTTCAAAACATACAATGCATCAATTAGGATTTGTCAGTGCTATTTTAGCGGAGCGTACTTTTGAAGAAGTAATAGATTTCGCCTCAGAAAAGAATTTTAAATGTGTAGAAGTAATGTGCTGGCCAGCAGGAAATGCTGATGCTCGTCGCTATGCAGGAGTTACTCATATTGATGTAGAAACACTCGATGAAGTTCAGATTGCTCACATCAAGAATTATACTGCGGAAAAAGGAGTATTTATTTCAGGTTTAGGCTATTATCCTAATCCACTCGACCCAGATGTGAACAAGGCAAATTTTTATGTTGACCACATCAAGAAAATTATTCAAGCTACGGCTAAATTGGAAATTCCTGTGATGAACACTTTCATCGGTAGAGACCCTTCTAAAAATATTGCTTATAACTTGGATAAATTTAAAGAAACTTGGACAGATATTGTTAAACTCGCCGAAGAAGTAGGTGTGAAGATTGGCATTGAAAACTGCCCAATGTTTTTTACAAACGACGAATGGCCTGGGGGGAAAAATATGGCAACCACGCCAGCCATTTGGGATAAAATGTTTGAAATTATTCCGTCTGCTACTTTGGGTTTGAATTATGACCCTTCTCATTTGGTTTGGCAAATGATGGATTATACTCGCCCATTATATGATTATCGTGATCGCCTGCATCATATTCATTTGAAAGACGCAAAAGTATATTATGATAAACTAAACAGAGTGGGCATCATGGCAAACCCATTGGAATATCATTCTCCAAAATTACCGGGTTTAGGAGATATTAACTGGGGAAAATTCTTTTCAGCATTAAATGATGCTCGTTATCGTGGACCAGTTGTGATTGAAGTAGAAGACAAAGCCTATGAAGGTTCAAACGAAAATGTAGAGAGTGCAATCTTAACTGCAAGAAACTATTTAAGTCAGTTTTTAGGTTAAACTGATATTCAATGATGAACTATGAGTTATGAATGATGATATATACTTGTAAAAAGAATATATTTGAAAATATCTTATAAAGAATAAATTAAAAAAAGCCTGAAGCTTATTGCCTAATGCTTATAGCAAATGAAATGAGTAAAAATCAAATCAACACTAAAACAATAGAATATTCTTCGCTAAAAGACATCAATAAAGCGGCTCAAACCATTTTGGCTTTTGGCAAAAATACTCCTGTTTGGCTTTTCGAAGGACAAATGGGCGCTGGCAAAACTACTTTGATTAAAGCAATTTGTGAATGTATGTTAGTGAATAGTCATGTCCAAAGTCCAACATATTCTATCGTCAATGAATATGCTACTACACGAGGAGAGAATATTTACCATTTTGATTTTTACAGAATCAAAAATGAAGAAGAGGCTATGGACATTGGTTTCGAAGATTATCTCTATTCTGGGGGTTTTTGTTTTATTGAATGGCCATCAAAAGTAGAAAACCTTTTACCTTCCAAACATTTGAAAGTAAATATCGAAGTAGATGAAAATGGTAAAAGAGTGATAAATTTGTCAAAAGTTTAGTGTTAGCATTGATGTTTGTCTTCAAACATCCAGCTTATTGTAATTGAAATTAAGCAATCAAAATGGCTCAACCCTCAGGATTTAAAGAAGTACTTGCTCAGTCAGGATTAATGACGCAAGAGGCATTGGTTTGGACAAAACAAAATGCCAAAAGCCTTTTCATAGGTCTTCCTCGTGAAGTATCAATGCAAGAGCATAGGATTTCGCTAACACCTGATGCCGTTGCTTTACTAATCAGAAATGGGCATAGAGTATTGATTGAAACAGGAGCAGGGAATGGTGCAAAATTTACTGATAATCAATATTCAGAAGCTGGAGCTCAAATAGTTTATTCAACTGAAGAGCTTTTCAAAGCAGATGTAATTGTAAAAATTCAGCCGCTGACTGATGATGAAATTGAGTATTTACAACATGGCGCAACGGTAGTTTCTTCGTTGAACATGTCGAAATTGACGAAAGAGTATTTCGAAAAGTTGAATCGCAAGAAAATAACGGGCTTGTGTTATGAATACATTGAAGATAATGCTGGCGGAATTCCCATTATTCGTGCCATGTCTGAAATTGCAGGAAGTACAGTAATGCTCATTGCTGCCGAATGTTTGAGCAGTGCCAATAATGGAATGGGCGTAATTTTAGGGGGAATTACTGGAGTACCACCGACCAAAGTAGTAATTCTAGGTGCAGGAACGGTTTCAGAATATGCTGCAAGAATTGCAATTGGTTTAGGTGCAGATTTGAAAGTATTTGATAAAGATATTTTTAAATTACAACGATTGAAGTACTCGGTTGGTCAAAATATTTATACTTGTATCATTGATTCTAATGTGCTAACCCAAGCCATTCGTGATGCCGATGTTGTAATTGGTGCTTTGCGTGCAGAGGATGGTTTTACTCCTTGTATTGTTACTGAAGAAATGGTTTCGATGATGAAACCTGATTCTGTAATTATTGATGTTTGTATTGATAGAGGAGGTTGTTTTGAAACGTCAGAAATTACCACACATGACAAACCCATTTTTAGGAAATACGGTGTTATTCATTATTGTGTGCCAAATATTCCTTCAAGAGTAGCACATACTGCAAGTCAGGCTCTGAGTAATATTTTTACGTCCTTTTTGTTGAAAACTGGTAAAACTGGTGGAATAGAAGAGGCGATTTTTGCGAACAAAGCATTTATGAAAGGAGTTTATTCTTTCAAAGGAAGTTTGACCAATGCCAACATTGCCAAGAAATTTGGTTTGAATTATAAAGATTTAAGTTTGCTGTCTGCGGCAAGATTTTAGTTTATAAGACTAGAGGACTTTAGGACTTGAAGACTTTAGAATTGAAGGAGTTTATGAATGTAAGATTTTAAGACTTTTTTACTTTTAAAAACAGTATTCTTAAAATTAGTTCTCCAATCCTAAAGTCTTCAAGTCCCTAAGTCCACAAAATAAAAAAACAATGATTGAAGATTACACAGCTATATCAAATGCACCCAATTCTCCAGATTTGAATGGGAAATATTTGGGCATTATTTCTGCTGATTTTGCTTTGGTAGCAGAATTTTTGAAAGAAGCATCTTATCAAATTAGAACGAGAGGATTCTCTAAATTCCCAATTTTTGCAGTTTCACAAAATCCGGTTCAAATCGGACAAAAGCTAATTGGTATTCATGAAATGAGTGGAAATACTTGGAATTATCATGCTTCGTTTGTGGAAGAATTTGTTCAAAGAGAAATTATTGCAGAAGAAAATTTAGAGGTTTTTCAGTCAAGTTATAAAGATGCAGACGAATACTGCTGTCTTTTTGTGCTTGATAGAGATTTTGCAAGTTTTATCTATATTCCATTTCCAGAGGATTGACGATGAAAAAAACTGATTGGTGTAAACATAAAATATAATTATATTTATAAAAAAAATAATTATATGAATATTATATAAATATTAAATTACGTTTATTAACTTTACGAGCTCAACCACTAAGCTTATTTCTAATGCAGCTGGTTTAGTTTGTATAAAGGAAGTAAGCAATTTAATCATTAAATATAATCATTATGTTAAACCCAATCTTAGGCATAGGCTCTCGTATTCGTCATACGGATTATGGAGACGGTGTAGTTGTTAATGTAAAATCAAACGGCTACGTAATTACTTTTACTCAAACGGATTCAAAAGAAATTAAATTTGATTATCCACTAGAAATCATTGAAGAAGTAGAAAGAGATAATGACCTCGTCACTTATCTTATGTGGAATTAAAAAATCACATTGAAACCAGAAATATTTTTAACTTTGTTGAATGCTGAGTGTAGTTTTAAACTAAACTCAGCATTTTTTTTGATATTGAATTAAGACAATTAGAATATGGTTTACTTCCCTTTCGATAAAACGAATCTTGTCAAAGAATCGATTTTTAAGCTTGCGAATTTCTCTACGGAAGAATGGGAGTTTTATAAACAATTGCTAGAAGAAGTTTCGTTTCCTAAAAAAGCATTTTTGACAGTTCGTGGAGAGGTAGAAAAATATGCTTACTTCATCATTGAAGGAGCTGTTAAATACGAAGCATTTACGCAAGAGGGTAAGGGAATTTGTGTCGATTTAGGCTTCAAAGGGAATTTTGTTAGCTCTTTTGCTTCTTGTTTATCTCAACAAGCTTCTCATATTTCAATTCAGGCGGTAACGGCAGTTAATGCTTTTCGTTTATACTACCCGAAAGTGTTGGAATTGATGGAAAAATCTAAAAATGCCGAACGTTTTCATCGACTAATTGCTGAACAATTGTATGTTCGTGAAAGCAAACGTACTTATTCGTTGATTTCAAAAAATGCAGAACAAAGATATTTATATTTGCTTGAAAATCAGCCAGATGCCTTAAGATTAATTCCCATCAAAGATTTAGCTTCCTATTTAGGCATTCATCCCGATAGTTTGAGCCGTATCCGAAATCACATCAAACTTTAAGATGCTTTTTACTTCTTGGATGAAAATCTACGATGGTTTGTTGTAAATACTCTCGGTCTAAGTGGGTGTAAATTTCGGTAGTTGTTATTGATTCATGTCCCAACATTTCCTGAACGGCACGCAAATCTGCTCCGCCTTCTATTAAATGTGTGGCAAAAGAATGCCTAAAAGTATGCGGACTCACGTTTTTATGAATGCCAGCTTGTGCTACTAAGTCTTTGATAATCAGGAAAATCATTACTCTGGTAAGTTTGTTTCCTCTTCTGTTTAAAAAAACATAATTACCAGCTTCTTCTTTTATTACCTGAAATTTTCGAATGTTTTCTAAGTAAATTTCAAGATAATGAATGGCATCTCTACCAATTGGCACAAGCCTTACTTTATTGCCTTTTCCGATAATTCTGATAAAACCGATGTCTAAAAAGCATTCGGTTAATTGCATTTCAACCAATTCAGAAACTCGTAAACCAGAACTGTAAAGTACTTCTAAAATAGCACGATTTCTAGCACCTTCGGGTGTAGAAAGGTCGATGACAGATAATATTTTTTCTATTTCGGGGAAAGAAAGAGTAGGAGGTAATTTCCTGCCAATTTTCGGAGAAGCCATCAAATCCATCGGGTCTGTTTTGATAACATCTTCCAATAAAAGATATTTAAAAAATGCTTTCAGTCCTGATAAAATACGAGCTTGAGAAGTAGTTTCTAAGCCCAATTCGCCCATGTAAGTAAAGAAATTAAAAATATGCTTTTCGTTGACTGTTTCAGGATTAATGTCATTTTCGCCAGCAATTTCAAGGTATTGCCATAATTTATGAACATCACGAAGGTAAGCTTCTATCGAATTTTCAGAAAGAGAACGTTCTAAAGTAAGATAGCTTTTGAAATTTTTTAGATAGCTTTGCCATAGCATAGATATTAATATGGGATTTATTGAAAATTTGAGTTAAAACAGAAAATATTAATTCAAAGATAGTCAAAAACCATTTGTGAAGCATTGCTTTACAGATTTGGAATAACCTTTCATGTAGAAAAACAATGTCAAAGAAAAAAATTATCATCATCAATGGTCCAAATTTGAATTTATTGGGCAAGCGTGAGCCAGAAATTTATGGTCACCAGACTTTCGAGCAATATTTTGAGGTATTAAAAGATAAATATTCAGATAAAGTAGATTTAGTATATTTTCAGTCGAATCATGAAGGTTTTTTGATTGATAAGATTCATGAAATCGGTTTTTCTTACGACGGTATTGTATTGAATGCTGGTGCTTTTACGCATACTTCAATTGCTTTGGCTGATGCCATTGCTGGTGTTAAAACGCCCGTTGTTGAAGTACATATCTCAAATGTTCATAAGCGTGAAGAATTCCGTCATCATAGTTATATCAGTAAAAATTCTATCGGAATTATTATTGGTTTTGGTTTGCGTGGCTACGATTTTGCGATTCAAACATTTTTATAAAATTGGATAGGCGTGAGGCAGTATTGTAAAATTCAAGGATTACGCCGATTAACACCGTTAACGGTTAACCGATTTCGGATAACATTAAGTAAATGATAACCTTTTATCCAGGTCCTTCAAAAGTATATCCGCAGGTTGCAAAATACATGCAAAATGCTTTTGAAGAAGGCGTTTTGAGTATCAATCATCGCAGTGCAGAATGTATGGAAATCACGAAAAGTGCGATTCAACTTTTGCACGAAAAATTGAATATTCCAATTGATTACAGCATTTACTTTGTTTCTTCGGCAACAGAGGCTTGGGAAATTATTGCTCAGTCGCTTACTTCAAAAAAAACGACACATTTTTATAATGGAGCTTTTGGCGAAAAATGGGCGGATTACAGCAGTAAAATCGTAGGGCAAACCGATAGAATTCCATATTCATTAACAGAAAGCCCATCTGTTAATTTAGCATTGAATGCAGAAGTTGAAGTACTTTGTTTAACTCAAAACGAAACTTCTAACGGTACGCAAATCAAAGATTTTAGTCCGTTCAGAAAAGCTTTTTCGGAAAGCATTATTGCAGTTGATGTTACTTCATCTTTAGGTGGAATTGAATTAGATTGGGAAAATGGAGATGTTTGGTTTGCTTCTGTTCAGAAGTGTTTGGGCTTGCCTGCTGGTATGGGCATTATGATTTGTTCGCCAAGAGCGTTAGCAAAAGCCGAACAAATTAATGATAGAAAATACTACAATAGCCTATTGTTTATGCAAGAGAATTTTGCCAAATTTCAAACACATTATACGCCAAATGTATTAAGTATTTACTTGTTGAATAAAGTTTTAAGTGATATTTCTAATATTTCTGTGATTTCTGAAAAAATTAAAAAACAAGCGAAAGATTGGTATGATTTCTTTAATAGTTCTGATAAATTTGGTTTAAATTGTTTGGTGCAAAATATTGAAATACAGTCAGATACTGTAATTGCTGTACAAGGCGACGAACAACAAATTAAAGCGATAAAAGAGCGAACTAAAATATCGGGCATTACGTTGGGAAATGGCTACGGTACTTGGAAAAATACAACTTTTAGGATTGCTAATTTTCCTGCTATAGAACCGTTTGAAATAAGTAAACTCAAAGAAATTTTACAATCATAGCAATGGAATTAAATTTTAAAGAAATCATTTCGGTTTCACTCATTCTTTTTTCAGTCATTGATATTTTAGGCTCAATTCCTGTCATTATTGATATTCGTAGAAAAACAGGAGATATTCACGCCGAACAAGCAACGCTAGTTTCAGGGGGAATTATGATTGGTTTTTTATATGTCGGAAAATCTATTTTAAATCTTTTTGGAGTTGATATTAATTCTTTTGCCATTGCTGGGGCTTTAATTATTTTCTTGATTGGTCTGGAAATGACACTTGGTAGAAATATTTTCAAATCCGAAGAATCCACAGGTGGTGCAAAAGCGGCTTCTATTGTACCACTGGCTTTTCCAGTAATTGCAGGTGCAGGAACGATGACTACGATTCTTTCCTTGAAATCGCAATTTGATGAAATCAATATTTTAGTGGGAATTTTACTGAATTTAGTATTTATCTATACCGTTTTGCGAGCTTCGCAATGGATAGAAAACCGTTTGGGACAAGTAGGAGCAAACGTTTTAAGAAAAGTTTTTGGCGTAATTTTATTAGCGATTTCTATTAAAATTATCAAATCAAGAATTGGATAATTGTTTTAGTAAGAATTTAAAGAATCGATTGACATTGGCAAAGAAACCAAAATTTTATGTAGTCTGGAAAGGACGCAAAACAGGCGTTTTTGAAACTTGGGCTGAAACAGAAGAACAAGTAAAAGGTTTTGAAACGGCTCAATATAAATCTTTTGAAAGCAGAAAAGAAGCTGATGATGCCTTCAAAGGAAATTATTGGCAATCTGTTCAGAAAACACAAAGTGGAGCTACTGGGAAATCAAGTAAATCTGCGGCTTTAGTAGGAAAACCGTTACAAGAAAGTATTTCAGTTGATGCAGCTTGTGCCGGAAATCCAGGGAAATTAGAGTACCAAGGCGTTGAAACTGCTACGAAAAGAGTACTTTTTGCAATGGGGCCATTTCCTGAAGGAACGGTAAATATTGGTGAGTTTTTAGCAATTGTTCACGGTTTGGCTTTTTTGCAGAAACATAATTCAACTTTACCAATTTATTCAGATTCAAAAACGGCTATTAGCTGGATTAAAAATAAAGCAGTAAAGACAAAGCTTGAACGAAATGCTAAAAATGAAGAGCTTTTTCAATTAGTAGATAGAGGAATACTTTGGTTGCAAAACAATAAATACAGCAATAAAATCCTGAAATGGGAAACCGAATTTTGGGGTGAAAATCCTGCTGATTATGGTAGGAAATAGATTTTAAGGTTTTTTCAATAGGATTGGACTTAAATCCAATCCTATTTTTATAAGTATATATTTAAGCTAAATCAGAAGCACGATAAGCTTCAATTAACTTCATTTCGCCTTCTTTGCCACCGATTGAATTTCCATGTTCCATTCCCAAAATAAATTCACCTCTATTGGTCGCTTTGGCTTTTTCGTGAATATGTTTGAATAAGAATTTATAATTTACTTCACCAGTTGTTGGTTCTTTTCTACCCGGCTCATCGCCAATTTGGAAGTACGCAATTTCGTCCCAAACCCAATCCATGTGTTGTGTCATGCGTCCTTCGTTGCGTTGCATGTGCCACATATCAAACAAAATTTTACATGATGGACTATTCACCGCTTTACAAATCAAATAAGATTGGTCTGAATGGCGTAAAAATAAATCTGCATTATCCGAAAGCGGTTCCATCACCATTACTAAACCATGTGGTTCAAAAATTTCAGCACCTCTTCTAAAAGCATCAATCACATTTGCTGTTTGTACACCAATCGGAAGGTTTCTTTCGAAATAACCGGGTACAATCGTCATATATTTAGCATTACAACGTTTGGCAACTTCAACCGCTTTTTTACAAGTATTCACAAAAACATCTTTGAATTCTTGTTTGCCTGTTGCCAACGAAGTTTTCCAATTATCGCCACCATCAATTACAAAAACGCCCATCGACATATCCAATTTAGCCATTGTGTCGCCGATTTTCTTTTGTAATTCTGGACTTCTACCCATCATACCATTATCTTCTAAAGCCCGAAAACCCATTTCGTGCATAAATTTCAATTGGTCGATTTCATCTTTTCCCGCAGAATTTTGGAACATGCCAAAATGCGGAGCATATTTTAATTTAAATACAGGTTGAGGAGTTGCTAAGTTTACTTGGTCAGCCGATTTTGCGAATGAAGGCAAAGTAGCTAAACCAGTACCAGCAATGATGTTTTTAGTGAAATCTCTTCTTTTCATAGTTTGAGTAATATTTAGATTTTAATAGTCGCTTGACCATTCACAAATATAAAAGAAGCAATTCAAAAGTATGTATGGCTTTGTAATACATCAATATTTTAAAAATTCCACCAGACTTTTTGTGGATAAATACTGTCTAAAACCACTGGTTCGCCAATAATGGGGGTTGTAAGTTTGATGTCTGAATGTGCTAAGCTTTTTGTTAAGCGATTGATTGGTTCGTTCCAAGCATGATAACCTAAAGCAAATTTTGCCCAGTGTACAGGCATTAATACTTTGGTTTGTAATTCTTCGGCTACCTTAGCGGTTTCTTCGGGCGAAGTATGAATTAATGGCCAATCTTTTCCATATTGTCCATTTTCTAATAAAGCAATATCAAATGGTCCGAATTTTTCGCCAATGATTTTAAAATGCTCATCATAACCAGAATCTCCTCCGATAAAAATATTGTAATTGTCAATATTCAAAACAAAAGAAGACCAAAGTGTTTTTCCACGAGTAAAGCCTCGTCCTGAAAAATGCCTTGCTGGTATTGAAGTAATCGTTAAGTTGTCTGCTACTTTCTGGCTTTCCCACCAATCAAATTCTACAATATTTTCTGGTTTTACACCCCAATGTTCAAGATGTGCGCCAACGCCTAAAGCAGTATAAAATTTCTTTACTTTAGGAATTAATTTGCTGATAGTCACGTAATCAAGATGGTCGTAATGGTCATGCGAGAGAACAAGCATGTCGATATTTGGAAAATCTTCTACTTCATAAGCATCAGCACCTTTGAATGCTTTTCCAAAAAATGAAACAGGAGAAGCCGATCCACTAAAAACTGGGTCAACTAAAATGTTTGTGTTTTTCGATTTAATTAGATAGGAAGAATGCCCAAACCAAACAATTGTTGGTTTTTCAGCATGTAATTTTTTTAAATCTGTTTTAACGGATGGAATTTCACGATCTGGTTCTACAGTTTTAGGTTTATTCAGAAAATCTTTAAACATTCCCCAATAAGAAGCCTCTTTTGGCATTACTTCAGTAACAGAAAGGTTTTGGAAAGAACCAGCTTTATAATTGGGTGATTTTTCGATACGAGCTAGACGGTCGCCTGAAGGGTCTTTCCCAAAAACTTTTTGTTGCATAAAAATATAGATGCCAATAGCAATAAAGGCAACAAAAAAAAGGATGGTTAGCATAATTTTGCATAAGGATTTAATTTTCAATTTCTTGCGAGTTAGCTTAATTAAAACAATTAATCTGCTAACATCTATTCTTGATGATTTTGTTCATTTTGATTCACATTCATCAACCCAAACATCATGACTAATGCCGTTAACACAATCACTTGAATGATTAATGATTTATTCATGAGTGGAATATGCTGTTCTGGTTCAATGGCTAAAAAAAGTAAAATGGTTATTAATCCTCTTGGTGCCACAAAAAGTAAAGGTTTAAGTTGAAGTTTTGATAATTTTAATTGAATGGCTCGAATCAGAAAAATTATCAATACAATGCCAACAGCCCAACTTAGCGTATCGGTATTTAAAATTTCAGCAGATTCGATGAGATAACCGAATAATATAAAAAATAAAGCTCTGATTAAAAAAGTAGCTTCTCCAACTAGCTCATGAAATTTGTTGACTTCAATTTCTAATTGTTCGGGTTTTAATTGCTGAATCCAAGGAAATCGTTTTAGTTTATCAAGATTCCCTAGAAATAGCCCTAAAAGAAGAATAAAAATCAAGCTTGGTAAATGATAAATTTTTGCGATGTCATAAATCAGAATAACTAATAAAATGATTGGTCCGAACTTTATAGAATGGTCTATTTTACTTAATAGAAAAGATAAAGTAGCTGTAGAAACAAACGAAATAATGCTTATAATTAATAATTCCAGCCCAAAATCCATAAATGAATTGAAGCTTATTGTTGAATTCAATGCTACAAAATTGAAAAAAAGTACGCCAATAATATCTGATAAACTACTTTCATAAATAATAAATTCTTTATCGTGAGGTTTTAAGTTTTTAACACTTGGAATGGCTATGGCACTACTCACAACACAAAGCGGAATTACATTTAAAAGGTTATCTTTGAAGGAGTTTTCTCCAAAATATTGAAAAACAAAAGCTAAGAAAAATGCTAAAATTAGCATTGGAAAAAAACCGACGAGAAAGGATTTTTTGATAATCGGAATTTTAGATTTGTCTAATTCTAGCTCTAAAGCTCCTTCTAATACAATCAATATTAATCCGATTGTCCCCAAAATAGGCAGAATCGGATTGAGGTTTGGAACATGAACTTGAGCAAATGTTGTAACCTGTTTTGCAAGCCAGCCCAACAGTAATAAGAGTATTACCGACGGGATTTTGGTTCGAGATGATGTTAAATCAAATGCGTAAGCAATTAATAGTAAGGAACAAATGGTTATAATAATGGTTGTAGTCATATTCTGAATGATTAAAGTTTAATTTTATTATTAATGCTATTGACCTTCCGATTAAACTCGTTGTACTAAGATAATATTTTATGGGAAATATACATTCTCCTTTAACAGATCAACAGATAATTCTATTTGATGGCGTATGTAATTTTTGTAACGCTTCCATCAATTTTGTGATTGAGCATGACAATCAAAAGCGTTTTAAATTTGCTTCTTTACAATCTGACTTTGGATATGAAACTTTGAAAAAGTACAATAGAAATACTTCAGATTTTGATTCAGTTATTTTGTTGAAAAACAATAGGTTATACATTAAATCAGAAGCAGCTTTAGAAATTGCCAAAGATTTGTCAGGTTTTTGGAAGTATTTATCGGTATTCAATATTTTACCTACTTTTATCCTTGATTTTTTTTATGATTTGATTGCAAAAAATCGTTATAAACTCTTCGGAAAATCAGAGGTTTGTAGAATGCCAAGTCCTGATTTAAAAGAAAGATTTCTCTGAACGAATAGTAAATAGTTGATTTGAATAGTTAATTTTGCGGACTTTTAGAGTCATAGAAACGCTATACTCTTTTACTTATTTTTACTCACATTCATTTAATTATTCAAATGAAAGCATACGTTTTCCCGGGTCAAGGCTCTCAATTTAAGGGCATGGGTAAAGACCTTTACGATAATTCAGCATCAGCTAAGGCATTATTCGAGCAAGCAAACGAAATTTTAGGTTTTCGTATCACAGATATTATGTTTGAAGGAACTGACGAAGAACTCAAACAAACTAAAGTAACTCAACCAGCTATTTTCTTGCATTCTGTTATTTTAGCCAAAGAAACCGCTGATTTCAAACCAGAAATGGTTGCTGGACATTCATTAGGTGAATTCTCTGCATTAGTTTCTGTGGGTGCTTTGAGTTTTGAAGATGGATTGAGATTAGTTGCTGCACGTGCTTTAGCCATGCAAAAAGCTTGCGAAAATAATCCTTCGACGATGGCAGCGGTTTTAAACCTTTCGGATGAAGTAATTGAAGAAATTTGTGCTTCTATTACAGACGAAGTGGTTGTAGCAGCTAATTATAACTGTCCGGGTCAAGTAGTGATTTCAGGTTCAAACGAAGGCGTGGCAAAAGCTGGCGAAAAATTGAAAGAAGCAGGAGCGAAAAGAGTATTATTATTACCAGTAGGCGGTGCATTTCACTCGCCATTGATGGAATCTGCTCGTGAAGAATTAGCAGCAGCCATTGAAGCTACTCATTTTGAACAACCAGCTTGTCCGATTTACCAAAATGTAAATGCGCAGCCTTCAACAGATGTTGAAACAATTAAAGCAAATCTTATTTCACAATTGACAGGTGCAGTTCGTTGGACGCAATCTGTAAGAAATATGGTTGAAGATGGAGCAACAGTTTTTGTAGAATGTGGTCCAGGTAAAGTATTACAAGGTTTGGTGAAAAAGATTGCTCCAGCCGTAGAAACAAGTGGCGTTTCATTATCATAAGAATATAAATAGATAAATTCGAACCTTTTTTGAAAAGTTAATGAACAAATATTCAATTACTTAGGAAGTTGAATGGACGTAAATAATTAATTTTTGAAAAAAGAGCTTGACAAAACCAAATTATACTACTAATTTTGCACCACAATTCAATTGCGATTGACCGATGGTGTAATGGTAACACTACAGTTTTTGGTACTGTCATTCATGGTTCGAATCCATGTCGGTTAACAAAAGGTTTCTTAAAACAACTGTTTTAAGAAACCTTTAATTAACAAGTCAAATCACAAAAGAATTAAATTGACCGATGGTGTAATGGTAACACTACAGTTTTTGGTACTGTCATTCATGGTTCGAATCCATGTCGGTTAACAAAAGCCTTCAGACTTTACAGTTTGAAGGCTTTTATGTTAATATCATTTTTCTAAAATGAAAATACTTGTTTTACGACTTATTTGATGTTTAAAAAACACGTATAGAAACAAAAAAATTACCGTTAGATAAATTTATGTACAATTAAATAGATACAATTCGGGTTTATTTTAAGAAACAGGCATTTTTATATTAACTTTAGTTTTTGATAATTTAACTATCTCCTTTAAATTTTATTAAGCAATTGACACTAATCAAATCAATATCGGGCATCAGAGGAACTATAGGTGGAAAAGCGGGAGAAGCCTTAACACCTTTAGACGTTGTTAAATTTACAGCTGCTTTTGGCACTTGGTTAAAGCGGAAAAATCCCGAAACACTTAAAATTGTAGTGGGTCGTGATGCTCGTCTTTCTGGCGACATGGTTTCCAAATTAGTAACAGGAACGCTACAAAGTTTAGGTTTAAGTGTAATTGATTTAGGACTTTCTACAACACCAACAGTTGAAATGGCTGTACCAGCTGAAAAAGCGGCTGGAGGAATTATTTTAACGGCAAGTCATAATCCAATTCAATGGAATGCCTTGAAATTATTGAATGCTACTGGTGAATTTATTTCAGGAAATGATGGAGAAGAAATGCTTCAAATTGCTGAAAATGAGGATTTTGATTTTGTAGATGTCAAGAAATTGGGTACTTATATCCAAGACAATACTTGGCTTCAAAAGCATATTGACTTGATTTTGGCTTTGCCATTGGTTGATGTTGAGGCAATTAAAAATAAAGATTTTAAAGTAATTATTGATGCTGTAAACTCTTCAGGAGGAATTGCTTTACCAATGTTATTGGAAGCTCTTGGCGTAACACAAATTACAAAATTACATTGCGAGCCAACAGGGTATTTTGCTCATAATCCTGAGCCTTTGCCTGAAAATTTAACAGATATAACCAACGCAATGGAAAAAGGTAAGTTCGATTTAGGAATCGTTGTAGATCCTGATGTTGACCGACTTTGTTTCATGTGTGAAGATGGTTCACCTTTTGGAGAAGAATATACTTTAGTAGCTGTTGCAGATTATATTTTACAAAACAAAAAAGGGAATTCAGTTTCTAACCTTTCTTCAACTCGTGCTTTGCGTGATGTTACTGAAAAGGCTGGTGGAAAGTATTATGCTTCGGCAGTGGGTGAAGTAAACGTAGTGACTTTGATGAAATCTTCGAAAGCAGTAATTGGGGGAGAAGGAAACGGAGGAATTATTTATCCAGAATTACATTACGGTCGTGATGCTTTGGTTGGAATCGCCTTATTTTTAACACATTTAGCAAAAGCAGGAAAACGAATTTCTGTATTAAGAAAAGGTTATCCAGAGTATTATATTTCAAAAAATAAGATTGAATTAACGCCAGAAATTGACGTTGATGGAGTATTAGAAGCGATTAAAAAGAAATACTCTAAGAATCCAATTAATGATATTGATGGGGTGAAAATTGAATTTGATAAGGAATGGGTTCATCTCAGAAAATCAAATACAGAGCCAATTATTAGAATTTACTCAGAATCAGATTCTATTACAAAGGCAGCCAATTTAGCCAAGAAATTGATAAGCGATATTAAAGAGATAGTAGCTTCAATATAAGCTTATATAGTATTAATGTTTTGAAAATGTCAGGCTTTGGTCTGGCATTTTTAGTTTTTAAAAATACCCATTAGTTATAGAGAAGTGATAGACTTTTAAATGACTGTTTATCAACAAAACACTTCATTAATCTCCAAATTAATTCAATGAATAGAATTTATTTAGATAATGCAGCAACAACTCCGATGGATAGAGCTGTTATCGACGCAATGTTACCCATGATGGAATCCAGTTTTGGAAATCCATCATCAATCCATACTCATGGTCGTGAAGTTCGTAATACGATTGAACGTGCTAGAAAATCAATTGCTGGTTTATTAAATACTTCCCCTGCTGAAATTTTCTTTACTTCTGGCGGAACGGAAGCTGATAATACTGCCATCGTTCGTTCTATCGAAGACTTTGGCATTACTCATGCCATTACCTCTCGTTTAGAACATCACGCTGTATTGCATACTTTGGAGTACTTGGCTAAAAAGGGTAAAATTAAATTAAGTTATGTTGAACTAGACGATAAAGGCCACATTGATTTAACACATTTAGATGAATTACTACGGGATAATCCTAAAACATTGGTTTCGTTAATGCACGGAAATAACGAAATTGGTAATTTGTTAGATTTGAATGTTGTAGGACAATTGTGTGAAGATTATGGTGCAATTTTTCATTCGGATACTGTACAAACGATGGCACATTATCGTCATGATTTGCAACAATTGAAAATAGATTTCTTGGTGGGTGCGGCACATAAATTTCATGGACCAAAAGGGATTGGCTTTTTGTATATCAATGCAAAAAACAAAATCACGCCATTTATTCATGGTGGTTCACAAGAAAGAAATATGCGTGGTGGCACTGAAAATGTGTATGGAATCGTAGGTTTAGCCAAAGCATTAGAAATTGCCTATTCAGGAATGGACGAGCATAGAAAACATGTTGAAGCATTGAAAGCCAGAATGATTCATAGACTAAGTACAGAATTAGATGGCATCGAATTCAACGGAGATTCTGCTAATTTAGAAAGAAGTCTTTATACTGTTCTAAACGTAAGTTTCCCACCATCTGAAGAAGCGGATATGTTTTTGTTTAATTTAGACATTAACAAGATCTCAGCTTCTGGCGGAAGTGCTTGTACAAGTGGTTCAGATATTGGCTCACACGTGTTAACAGCCTTGAATGTTTCACCTGAAAGACCTTCAGTGAGATTTTCGTTCTCGAAATATAACACGGTAGAAGAGATTGATTATGTAGTGGACAAACTGGTAAGTATTCTGAAAGTAACCGCTTAGTAAGCGATATTATCTATTTAGAATTTAATACAAAAGGCTCAGAGATTCTCTGAGCCTTTTGTATATTTGTTTAATTGCCAATTGTAAAATGGCTTTCAGTGGTCAGCTTTCGGTCGTCAATTTTTAGATATTGACGTTGTTTTAACGGAATTATCATCCATGAAAGGCTTCATTTATTGAATATTGAAGCATATTTTTAAATATAAATAGCATTATCAATTCATCAAATTTATAATCCTTCATTAATACTTTAAACTTATGCAGAAAACTGATAGTGAATTTCCAATACCTGAAACACATCAACCAACCTTAAAAAAAGTAATCAACACCACTCAATTATGGGCAATTGCAGTTGGGCTAGTAATTTCGGGTGAATATTTTGGCTGGAATTATGGCTGGGCTTCATCTGGAACAATTGGCTTTTTAATTGCTACTTTATTGGTAACGGTGATGTACGTTACTTTTATTTTTTCTTACACAGAACTCACTACTTCTATTCCTCATGCTGGTGGGGCGTTTGATTACGCTCATCGTGCTTTTGGAAGAGTAGGAGGTTTTATTGCTGGTTTTGCCACTTTAGTTGATTTTTTATTAGCACCGCCAGCCATCGCTTATGCTTTAGGAAGCTATGTGCATTTTTTGCATCCCGCTATTCCAGTAGTGCCAACGGCTATCGCAATGTATGTGATTTTTATCACGATTAACCTTTTCGGTATCAAAGAATCTGCCCGTTTTTCCCTGTTTGTTACAATTTTGTCTGTTGTGGAATTGATAATTTTTATTGCGGTTATTTTTCCTTTTTACAAAACAGAAAACTTTCTAGCACATAATCCTCCTACGATTACTGCTAACAGTATTTTTGCTGGAATACCTTTTGCTATATGGTTTTTTGTAGCGATTGAAGGTGTAGCAATGGTAGCAGAAGAAGTAAAAGAACCACGAACAACGATTCCCAAAGCCTATATTTCAAGTATAATTACTTTAGTGATTTTGGCTTTGGGCGTAATGATTTTAAGCGGAGGTGTTGGCGATTGGCGAACTTTAAGTAATATTGACTATCCTTTGCCCGAAACGCTTTCAATGGCTTTGGGGAAAAATAATAGTCTTTCGAAAATATTTGCTAGTTTAGGACTCTTTGGTTTGATTGCTTCGTTTCATTGTAACACGATTAGTTACTCTCGACAAATTTTTGCTTTAGCTCGTGCTGGTTATTTGCCTAAATTTTTATCAATTGTCAACAGAAAATATCATACGCCACATTGGGCTTTGATTGCTGGAGGATTTGTAGGAGCAATCGCTATTTTTACGGGAACGACCGACAAAATCATCATCATGTCGGGTTTGGGAGCTGTGGTCATGTATGCGATGAGTATGTTGAGTTTATTAGCTTTGCGTAAAAAAGAACCAACACTCGACCGCCCATTTATCGCACCATTTTATCCATATTTTCCCTTAATTGCCCTCGTGTTGTCTGTTGTATGTATGTTCGCTATTATGTATTATAATCAGTGGTTAAGTATATTGTTTTTTGGAAGTTTAGTGGTGTGTTTACTTGGATTCTTACTAAAATTTAGAGGGAGAGAAATCCCGAAAAATCATTAAAATAAAGCGAATAAAACCTTTTGGTTAGCATTCGTGAATGAATATTATGAAAAAAGCAGTTGTATTATTACATGGTTTTGGTGAAGATGCTACCATTTGGAGTGGTTATGTACCTTTTTTGCAAAAGGATTTTTACATGATTGTTCCAGAATATGCACGACTGAGTAATTTGAAATCAATTGAAGATTATGCCGATTTTGTTGAAAAAGACGTTACTTCAAAAGGATTTGAAAAGTGTGTTATCATTGGGCATTCGATGGGTGGTTATATCGCTTTAGCTTTTGCTGAAAAATATCCTGAGAAAGTATTGGGTTTAGGGCTTTTTCATTCTACTGCTTTTGCAGATTCAGATGAAAAAAAGGCGGCTAGAGATAAGAATGTTGAGTTTTTGAAAACTCATGGTGCTGAAGCTTTTATCAAAGTATCAACGCCTAATTTATATGCGGAAGCTTTTGCTAAAAAGTATCCTGAAATTATTCAAAAACATATTGAGGCTTCTTCAACCTTGCCTCTCGAAGCATTGATTGCTGGAATGGAAGCCATGCGTGACCGTCCCGACCGTAAACATGTGTTAAAATCTTTACGTTGCCCAGTGATGTTTATTATCGGGGAAAAAGATAAAAGTGTGAACCCAGCAGATGCTAAAGCACAGATTATGATTCCTAAATTTTTCTCATCGTCAATACTTGATGAAGTAGGACACATGGGAATGATTGAAGAACCAGAAGATTGCTTGAAATTTGTAGGAAAGTTTTTGTTAAAATGCTAATTGTAGGAGATAATGCCTGAGAATAATACCATACTTTTTCAACAACTTTTTGCAGGAGAACAATTGTATGTAATTCCTGAAAAAACGGTGCAAAACGAAGAAGTATCTGTTGAAAAAAAACTGATTGTAGCACCAGTTGCTGAACAAGTTGTATCAGCAGTAAAAGTTGAAAAAGTACAAGAACCTTTACATTTTGTTCCCAACCATAGAGTAGTTATTTTGGTGGACGATTGTAGTGATGCCGACCAAGCTTTATTGGGAAAAATCCTCACAGCAGTGAAATTAAATCTTAATCAAGTAGATTTGGTTCGCTTGGCTGATTTGAGCCAGATGAATGCTAGAACAGCTTTTTCTCAGAATTTAATCAGTCATTTTATCACTTTTGGTGTGGCTTTACAGCAAATTAAGCTTGAAATTCCCCTCAATCCATATCAAACCAAAGAAATAAAAAACATTCGCTTCTTATTTTCAGATGCTTTAAGTGAATTGCAAAATGATGTAGAAAAGAAAAAAGCCCTTTGGAAGGCTTTGCAGGAAATGTTTTTGTAGATAAAAATAAAAGAAGCTTTGGTTATACTTAGTGAAAATTAAAGAATTATTATAAGGAACCAAAAATTATATTTTCCTAATTTTACAAGAAAAAATAAGCAATGTTTGATTTTCCAGATATACCCAAAACAGAGTACAAAAGAACTTTTTTGAGAAGTTCAATATTTAATATTGAGTTCGATTATGTTATCGAATGGGAAAACCACATAGAGGAAATAAGTAAACTATTCAAAGAAAACTTTTTTATAAATAATAGGGAGGAAACAAATTTTCTGTCATCCCGAGATAAATCTAAAGAGATTAATATTGAGAAACATAATAAGACAATTGAATTTAAATCAAAAGATGGCTTAAACGTCATTGCCTTTGAAAACAATGTATTGGCGATAGTTTTACATGGAAAAAGTTATAAGTCATTTAATAGTTTCAGAACTATTTTTGGTGAAGTCGAAATCTTATTAAAAAATGAACTCTCTAATTATCAAATAAAAAGGTTGTCAGAAAGGAAGGTAAATATCATTGACTTTACACTTAATGATAATAACGGTGCAATTACTTTGAAGCAATTACTTAACTCTGAATTAGTAGGTAGTATAGATTATATCCCCAATATTAATTATATCAAACAATCAATTAATAGTATCGTTTTTGAGAAAGATGAAGCAAGTCTAAATATAAAATATGGTTATAATAAAATAAATGACTCAATTGGACAAATAATATTAGATTTAACTATGTTTACTGGTTTGAATACAATTAGTAATAAAAATCTTATAGATACTTTTAGCGATATTAATACAGAGTTATATAGAGCATTTAATTGGGCAATCACGGATGATTATAAAGAAATAATGAAAAGCGATGAGTAAGACTTCTGAAATTTCTTGGACGAATAGTAATCAATTGGAAGATACCTCAAAGGTGTATCAAGATTATAGAAAGATTCAAAATAGCAGACAAAGTATTTTGAATTTTCGCAAAAAACTTAAAGAAACAATTATTATAAATGATTTTGTATATATACAACCTTCATTTATAATCTCTGATTTTCCAATTTGGAATTATGAGAAAATTTCTCCATTTCAAAAACTGTCGAAAGATGAGAAAATAAAAACTTATATTACTAACAAAGATGATGTTTGGCTTTTAGACGCTTTTTTTGATATAAATGTTAGTTTCGATGAACTGGATGATAAATTTATAGAAAACCTTTTCTTAAACGCTGACTTCCAATTTTATCTGAATGAAGAGGAGAATTATTTATTCATTTGTAACTCAGAATTATTAGAGTACGATTTTGGAAAATTAAAAGTAATATCTCCGCTGAATGCTCTTAGAAAATATGGTTTACGAAAATTAGAACAAGCCAAAGAAAAAGTATATGTAAAGGTCTAATAGTATGCCTAAGCCATCATTAATACAAATTCTAAATTTGGGTCCTACCGTTGAACCTTTTGAAAGAGTTGATTTTAAACGAAAAGTATTAGAAGGAGAAGATTTGACAGCACCTTTTGAACATTTAGTTTATGATGCTACTGAAAATAGTTTTCCTTCTGACGTAATATTAGCAGAAGCTAATGATATTATTAACGAAAATGCCAAGGAGGCAACTTACCTATGGGTTATTGATAACGAAGGATTAAGGATTATACCAGAAAATACACCAAATGAAAAATCTTCAAGAAAAGTAGTGTGTCATACTAACTTAACAGGTGGAAAGAATGCTTTACAGGGAGGAGAACTATGGTTTGGCAAAGATAATCATGTGTATGTAAATAATAAATCTGGACGATATGGTTGTAGCACAATTAAGCAAAGAGAAGCTATAATAGAATATTTTAAGTGTGTCGGCTATAAGAATGTTATACAATTACGATAGTTATTTACTTGGTAGATTCAGTCAGAATCTACCAAGTAAACAAATTTTTACGCCTTCTGATCTACAGTGGCTTCCCTTTAATCTTGTAAATATTTAATAATCAACACATTGCCAATAAAATAACCCCGAAGAAGTGTCAATACTGGCAATTTTCGGGGTTTTTCTGTATTTTGTTACTGCTAAGAA